>CAKUWO010000011.1 GCA_934699415.1 uncultured Erysipelotrichaceae bacterium | reverse complement strand
GTTTATACAGATCCTTCTGATTTCCATGCTGCCCAGGAAGCTTTAGAAGAAGCATATCCTGGTGTTGAGTTTGAAACTTTAGGCTTAAAAATGATTCCTCAGGAATATGTAACAATTGATAATCCTGAAGATCAGGAACTTTGGAATCGTCTTTTAACTCTTTTAAATGATGTTGAAGATGTTCAAGAGATTTTCCATAACGTTAAAGAAAACGATTAAATAAAAGCTCAGTTATTTAACTGAGCTTTTATTTAATGATTACTGGTCCCATCATTTCCCTTTTTAAGAATTCTTGACGTTTATTTTCATCATGAATTAAAGAAGCATATAAATAACTAGCTTTTTCTTCAATATTTTTCATGGTTTGTGGTAATTCTTTAAATCGTGTTACTAGTTTAAGTTCTTCTTTAACAGTTGCAAGATGTGCTCTACCTTTGTCATTAAAACCTAAGATACGAATATAATGTGGTTTTTCTAAGTTGTTCATATTCTCTTTAGTATTTTGAATAAGAATTTGCAAGATTGTTCTTTCGATTCTACTTTTGGTATATCGTTTAGAAACACAAGCGTTTAAGAAATCATCATAGTTATCATATTTAAAGGCATTATCAATTAATAGCTTCTCAATTCCTTCATTTACTAAGAATATCTTTTGAATAGTATTACGATCACTTAATAATAATTGATTTCTTAAATAAGGGTAGATATCGGAATGGAAGATTGGCTCATTAATTATCATTGGTGTAGCATTTTTGATATCAATATGATTGCTTAAAGCTTCTCTAATCGCTTTACCACTACATAAAGAAGATAGCTTAATATCGTTATAAGCTCCCTCTCTTTTAATAGAATAAGGTTTAATATCACTTCCTTCTAAAGCACGCAAATAATGAACAGCTAAAGAATCATTAGGATAAATGCCACCATTTAATAAACCATAAGCTTTAGGATAGCTTTCACCATTTCTTAGATATTGCTTTAAATGGTCTACGTTAACTGGCAAGGATGCAATATCTTTTAATTCTTCTAAATTATTAGTTTCTGAGCCAAAGACTAAATTATTAATCTTTAATTCTTTTAAAATGGCAACACTTTCTTTAGCAAAAACAGATGCGCATTGACTTGAATAGATAAATGGTAATTCAACAACTAAATCAACACCATATTTTAAAGCCATTTTAGTTCTTTCCCATTTATTGATAATGGCTGCTTCACCACGTTGGGTAAAATTGCCACTCATACAAGCAATAGTTAAATTAGAATTGGTTAATTCTCTAGCTTTATTAATATGAAGTATATGTCCATTATGGAAAGGATTATACTCAACAACGATACCTGTAATATTCATGAGACTTATTATAATTGACAAAAGAACCACTTGTAAAATACAATATACAAGCATTGGAGAACGCATGAGAATCAGTAATCGGGATTTAAAGACTTTAAATGATGAAAAAGTATATCAGGAAAACATCGAAAAGATTAGTTTCGATGATTATCCTTATCTTCGCTCTTTAGAAGATATTGAAGCAGAAATCATTATCGATCGTGATATGATAGATCGCTTAATAGCTCATGTAAGAGTCTTTGGAAAGATGATTTGCCCGGATGCAATGACGCTTCAAGATGTAATGGTTCCATTTGAAATCGAAGATGATAGCATTCTTTACTTTGATGATATTGATGCCGAAAGGATTGATGAAGAAGAGAATGCTTATTGTGTAATCGATGGACTTGATACCATTGACTTCTTATTATCTTTTATTCTCCCAGAAGTACCGATTAAGGTTGTCAGTGAAGAGAAAAAAGAGTATCCTAAAGGGGATGGCTGGAAAGTCATGACAGAAGCGGAATTTGAAGAGTCCCGCAAAGCAAAACGTGATTCACGCTGGGACATATTGCGGGATCTTGAAATTGGTAAGGAGGATTAAAGATGGCTGTTCAACAGAGAAGAAACTCAAAAACTCGTACCGCTAAACGCAGAACACATTATAAGTTAATGGCACCAACAATGGTTAAATGCCCATCTTGTGGTGAATATAAATTAGCTCATCGTATCTGCTCAAACTGCGGACATAAATAAGTTTTATGAGAAGGGAATCGTTAAGATTCCCTTTTTTTCTTATTTCTTTTCAATAAATAATTAAATATATAACGATAAAGAACACATTTTATGTGTTCTTTATTTACTTTATAGGGTAAAAATGCGAAAATAAGGTCAGAAAGTAGCAGTTTGTGGGAGAAAGTGTCAGATGTTTATTGGTGAATATACTCATAACATAGATGCCAAAGGTCGCATCATTATTCCTAGCAAATTTCGTGATGAATTAAGTGCTTCTTTCATATTGACTAGAGGTATTGATAACTGTCTAAATATCTACACTAAGGAACAATTTGATAAACAGTTAGAAAACCTATCTAAATATCCAAGTACCAAAGCAATTACCCGTCAATTTATGCATGTTGTGGCAGCTAGAGCTAGTATTTGTGAGCCTGACAAGATGGGTCGTATTCAAATCCCTTTATACCTCGCTAAGGAAGTAAATATTAAAAAGGAATGCTCAATTATCGGTGTTAATGATCATGTTGAAATATGGGATAAAGAAACATGGGAAGCTTACTATCAAAATGCTAGCGAAAACTTTGCAGAAGTAGCCGAAAATATCAGCGATTTAATGAACAATGGATAAACATTATAGTGTGATGAAAAAAGAAGCCATTGAGCTTCTAGGAATAAAAGAAAATGGAATCTATGTTGATGGAACTCTTGGTAGAGGTGGACATAGTGAAGAAATATTAAAAAGAATTGGCGATGGTAAATTATATGCTTTCGATTTAGATGAAGAGGCCATTAAAGAAAGTAAAGAATTCTTAAATAATGATTCAAGATTGCATATCTTTCATAACAATTTTGCCAATATGAAAGAATGCTTAGATACCAAAGTGGATGGCATTTTATTAGATCTTGGTGTTTCGTCACCACAATTTGATGAAGGTGAAAGAGGCTTCTCGTATCGCTTTGATGCACCGCTTGATATGCGAATGGACCAAAGTAAAGAATTAACGGCTAAAAAGATTGTTAATGAATACAGAATTGAAGAACTTGCAAGAATCTTTAGAGATTATGGTGAAGAACGATTTGCATATCAAATAGCTAAAAAGATTGATGCTCAAAGAAAAAACAAGCCAATTGAAACAACATTTGAATTAGTAGATGTTATAAAAGCTAGTTTACCTGCTAAAGAATTAGCTAAAAAAGGACATCCCGCTAAACAAGTATTCCAAGCATTAAGAATTGCTACAAATGATGAATTAGGCTCACTTGAAAAATTTTTAAATGATTTCCCTGATTTATTAAATGAAAAGGGAAGAGTTGTCATCATCACGTTCCATTCTTTAGAAGATCGTTTAGTTAAAAGAAGATTTAATGATTTAACGAAAGTTAAAGTTGATAAAAGAATCGTCTTATTACCAGAAGAAATTGAAGAAGCACCATTTGTCTCGCTAACACGTAAAGCTATTAAAGCTAATGAAATTGAACTTCAAGAAAATAATCGATCACATAGTGCATTATTAAGAGCTATTGAAAAAAGAGGATAAATATTATGGCAAGAATAGTAAAAGTAAATAAAAGAAAAAAAGTTAGATTAGAAGGCTTTGCTGGAATTGTTTTTGCATTAGCTATTATTTCTATGATTTTCTCTAACCTATTTTTACGTAATGCCAATGCATCCTTAATGATGAAAATTCAAGATGTTAATAACGAATGTGAAACTTTAAAAAATGCTAATCGTAGCTTAAGTATTGAAATTCAGACTTTACAAAACAAAGAACGTATCTTTACAATGGCAGAAGAGGCTGGTTTAACTCAGAACACAACCAACGTTATGTCTCTAGGTGGTGAATAGTTTTATGAAAGATAAAAAGTTTTATCTAAAATTTACCTATCTTTTTGCGTTGATTGTTACCATCGCGGTAATTGTCAACGTTTTTTTAGTAGCTATTTTTAGAATTCATCCGCGCTCTTTAACAAGTCTTTCTTCATATGTAGATTCAGTATCGATGATGGTTGATACGATATATGGCGAAAGAGGAAATATATATGATAATAATGGTCAAATAGTAGCTCAAAACGAAAATACTTATGACATTATTTGTTATCTGTCTAAGAATCGTAAAGGTAATAAAAATGAAATTGCTTATGTTGATGATCCTTTATATGCTTCTCAAGTATTGGCTAATATTTTAAATACAGACCAAGCTAAAATCTTTGAACTACTAACAGCTAATCCTAATTTATATCAAACAGAATTAGGTACAGCTGGACGTAATTTATCAATCACAACTGTTGAAAAGATTAAAGAAGATAAAAATCTTCATGGCATTGGTTTTAAAGTATCAACTAAAAGAGTTTATCCTTTAGCTAATTCTTTCTCACCGTATTTATTAGGCTTTGCAAGAAGCGATGAAAATGGTAAGTTAGTTGGCAAAATGGGTGTTGAAGCATATCTTAACGAAGAATTATCAGGTGTTGATGGCAAACATGTCTATCAAGCTGATAAACATGGTTATGTCTTACCAGGAATGTATGAAGAAACTATTCCTGCAACTAAAGGAGATAATGTTTATCTAACCCTTGATGCTTCAATTCAAGAAGCATTAAATAATTCATTTGAAGAAATAGCTAAAGAGAATGGTGCTATTAAGATTTGGGCTGCTGTAATGGATATTGAAAGCGGTAAATTGTTAGGCTATGGTCAATATCCTAGCTTTAATCCTAATAATGCTGATATTGAAGATTATAATAACTATCTATCACAATATGCTTATGAGCCTGGTTCGGTTTTAAAGGCTATTATCTATGCTGCAGCAATGGATAGTGGTGTATATGATGGCAATGCTTATTTTGATTCTTCACCATTCTGTTTCTATGCTGGAAGTGATAATATTCCATATCGTGTATATAGTGATACTAATTATGGTTGTATTAATAATGCTGGCAATAAGAATTGGGGATCTATTCCATTAGATGATGGTTTAATATTATCTTCTAACGTTGCAACTTCAACATTATTAACTCAATATTTAGATTCTCCTTTAACATTTGAAAAATATTTAAAGGCTTTTGGTTTCTTTAATGAAGTAAATACAGACGGTTTATATGAAGTAAGTGGTAAAAAGAATTACTATTATGCATCTGAAAAATTAGCTCTTACTTATGGACAGGGAAGTTCTGTTACAACTTTGCAATTGCTTCAAGCTTATTCTGCAATATTTGGAAATGGTGAAATGGTTAAACCTTATTACATTGATAAGATAGTCAATGATTCAGGAGATATCGTTTATCAAGGACAAAGACAGGTAAGTGGTAAACCAATTAGTGAAAATACAGCTAAACAAATGCAAGCATTACTTGAAAGGGTTGTGAGTGATCCATCAGGAACAGCTCAATTCTATGGTATTGATGAAGTAAAAGTAGCTGCTAAAACTGGTACTTCAGAAATTGCTTTAATTGGTCAAGGTTATCAATCGGATATGGCAATATCGTCAGTTATGATGGCTTTTCCTGCTGAAAAACCAAAAACAATGATTTATTATGCTTATATTGCTCCTTATGATTACTATATGCATACTAAATCTAAACCAATTAATGATTTAACAAGAAAAGTTTATTATTTAACTTCTACTAATACTCGACCAGCGGTTGAAAATCCTGATATCACATCTACCTCGTCTAAGGTTCCTGATTTAATAAATAAAGAATTAAATGAAGCTAATGCAGCATTAAATGCCTCTTCTTTAACAGCTGTTGTTATTGGTAACGGTAATAAAGTTCTTGACCAATATCCAAAATATGGTGAAAATATTCGAGGTGGTAGTAAGGTTTTCCTTCTAACATCAAAAGACGATATTATACTAAGAGACTTTACTGGATGGACAAGAAAAGACTTATTAAGCTATGCTTATTTAGCTAATCTTAATTTTGAAATTGAAGGTAGTGGTGTTGTTTATGAACAATCGGTTGAAGCTAATACTACTATTCATCCAAAAGATACTATTAGTTTTAAATTAAAAAATATTGAAAGCGATTTAAATAGTAATGATCCAGAGGAGGAATAATGTCTAAAGAATTATTATGCCTCGCATTTGTATTATCATTTGCGTTAATGTGCTTTATTATGCCGCATTATATTAGTTTATTGAAAAGAGCTGGAGCTAATCAGAATGTTTCAGAATATGCCCTTAAAGATTTTAAAGAAAAGGGTAAGACACCTATTATGGGTGGATTGTTATTTGTTTTAATTCCTTCTTTTATTGTCTTGATTATTAATCCTTCAATGATTAAAGATCATAAAGCTTTAGTTATTATTTTATCTTATATCTCATTTTGTTTAATTGGTTTCGCAGACGATATCTTAATTTTATTACGTCATAACAATGATGGTTTAGCACCTAAATTAAAACTTATTTTACAATTTGTTTTTGCTGCAATCATCTATTTCATCTTTAAAGACGTATTTGATAGTAATATTAGACTTCCATTTACTTCGATTACCTTAAACTTTGGTATTATCTATCCATTCTTCTTAATACTTTTATATGCTGCTGAAGCTAATGCAGTTAATTTTACTGACGGAATGGATGGCTTATGTGCTGGTGTCTCAGCTATCGCTTTAATTGCTTTCTTTATCATTGCTTTAACATATGGTGAAGATAATATTGCAATTATTATTATTGCTATTATTGCATCTCTTCTAGGATATTTAGTATTTAATCACTATCCGGCTAAAATCTTTATGGGTGATAGTGGTTCTTTAGCATTAGGCGCCTTATTTGCTTCTCTTGGTTTAATTCTTAAACAAGAAGTAGCTTTATTCTTTATTAGTGGCGTTTTTGTTTATGAGATGTTTTGCGTTTGTTTACAACTTACAAGTGTTATTCTTTTTCATAAAAGAATTTTCTCATATACACCGATTCATTATGCTTTTCGTTTAAAAGGTATTCCTGAAAAAAGAATTGTTAACTATTTCTATTTACTATCAGCAATTTGTGCTACTGTTGGTTTATTTATAGCTTTGATAGGTTAATAAGAATCTGTTAATTCAGATTCTTTTTATTTGATTTAAATAAGCAAATTGAAATTATGGTATTATGAATGAATGAATTATGCGTTTAAAAACTTTGATGGAACATTAAAAGATAAGGTCGTTGATTGGCGTCTTAATGGTGATATTTCGAAATTAGATATCATGACTTCGGTTAATTATAATCAAAAGACTCTTTTAGAATTTAAAAATAAAATTAGCAATTTAAAAGGCAAAAAAGTTCTTTTGATTGGTGATTATGATTGTGATGGTATTACTGCAACCTACATCATGCGCAAATTATTGTTGAAGCTAGATATATCAGTTAATTATTATATTCCTTCACGTTTTAAAGATGGTTATGGCATTAATGAAGCAATGGTTGATATGGCTTATGATAATCATTTTGATGTCATTATTACTCTTGATAATGGCATTGTAGCTTATAAACCCATTGATAAAGCTTTAGCTCTTGGAATTGATGTTTTAATTGTAGACCATCATGAATATGAATGCTTACCTAAAGTAAGTGCTATTTTACATGGTTCTTTATTGGAAGAGGGCTATAAGAATTTATGTACTGCTGGTTTAGCTTGCCTTTTATATCATTCTTTTTTTGAAGATGATAAAGTTTTAGCTTATGCAAGTATTGCAACATTAGCAGATATGGTGGAAGTTTTTGGTTATAATCGTTATTTATTAAAAAAGGGTCTAAATATTTTAAATACTCAAGAAATATATACTATTAATGCTTTAAGTCTTAAAAGTCATAATTATTCTTATGATGATTTAAGCTATCATGTTATTCCTAAGATTAATGCGGTTTCTAGGCTTAATGGCAATGCTAATAAAGTAGTTGCTTATTTAGATATGGACCAAGAAGAAGCTTCAAAAATGGCCTTAGAAATCAATAATATAAATAATAAACGTAAAGATATTGGACAAATGATGAAAGAAAAAGCAATGGCATATCATATAGGACATAATGTTTTAGTATCTTATGATACAAGTTATGAAGAAGGATTATGTGGTCTTGTTGCTGGTCAAATGATGAATCAAGAAGCTTTACCATCTCTTGTCTTTGCACTTAAAGATGGACTATTAAAAGGTAGCGGAAGAGCACCTGAAGGTATTAATTTATATGATATTTTAAAGCCTTATAAAAGCCATTTTAAAAGCTTTGGAGGGCATGAAGCAGCAGTTGGTTTATCTTTAACAATTGATGAAATTGATGGTTTATTAGAATATTTAGAAACAATTGAATTAAATAACGTCAATAAAGAAGTATTAGTTGTTAATAGTGGTGATTTACAATATGAAGACTATTTAAAACTTAAAGAATTAGAACCTTTTGGTACTGGTTTTAAAGAGCCTTTATTTGCTTTAATGAATCCTGATATTAAATCATTCTTTAAAATTAAAGGTAAATATCCTAAATTTGTTTTAAATAATAATTTAGAAGCCATTTCCTTTAATAAAATGAATCCTATAGCTTTTAATGGTCTAATAGGAAGGGTTACAAGCAATAGTTTTCATACAAATAGCTTAACTTTTATGGTTGATGACTTTCTTGAATAATCTTTTAGATTATAAAATGATATAATAATACGGTAAAACGGAGGTTTCTTATGAATTACAAAGATTATATTGCATCAGTACCTGATTTCCCTAAGGAAGGAATTTTATTCCGCGACATTACTCCTTTAATGCAGGATGGGGAAGCGTTCCATGAAGCTACAGCTCAAATTATTAATTTTGCTAAAGAAATTAAAGCTGAAGTAGTTGCTGGACCAGAATCACGTGGTTTTATTTTCGGATGCCCTGTATCATATGAGCTTAAAATTGGTTTTGTTCCAGTTCGTAAGCCTGGAAAATTACCACGTAAGACTTTATCTTATAAATATGATCTTGAATATGGTTCAAATGAACTTCATATGCATGCTGATTCTATTAAGAAAGGTCAGAAAGTTCTAATTGTTGATGACCTTTTAGCAACTGGTGGTACAGTTGAAGCAACTATTAAATTAGTTGAAGAAATGGGTGGTATTGTTGTAGGATGTGCTTTCTTAATCGAACTTGAAGACTTAAAGGGAAGAGAGCGCCTTAAAGACTACAATGTATTTTCACTTATGAAATATTAAAATCGAAGGCAACTTCGATTTTATCTTATAGGGGTAGTTATTATGAAAAAAGCCGAAACAGTTAGCAAAGAGCTCTTTTATCAACAAGTAGAATCTTATATTAAAAATAAGGATTCTTTAGCTCTAATTAATAAAGCTTATGATTACGCTTATCATAAACATGATGGCCAATTTAGAAGAAGCGGAGAACCATATTTTACGCATGTTTTAAGTGTGGCTTATATTCTTTCGACTCTCAAAGCTGACCCTTATACTATTGCTGGTGGTTTATTACATGATGTTATTGAAGATTGTAATGTCAGCGATGAAGAATTTATTAAAGAATTTGGTGAAGAAGTATTTACTCTGGTAGATGCTGTTACTAAAATTGGTTCTTTAAAATTTAAAGACCAAGAAGAATATCAAGCTGCTAACCATCGTAAAATTTTTATTGCGATGGCTAAAGATATTCGTGTCATTTTAATTAAACTTGTTGATCGTTTGCATAATATGCGTACTTTGCAATTCCAAACAGAAGAGAAGCAAAAGCGTATATCTAAAGAAACACTTGAAGTATATGCTCCAATTGCTCATCGTTTAGGTCTTGCAGAAATTAAAAATGAACTTGAAGATTTATCATTCTATTATCTCGATAATGATAAATATCATGAGATGGCTCATCTTGTTGATAATAAGAAGACTGAAAGAGATGCTCAAGTAAAGGCAATGATTAAAGAAATCTCCGATATTCTTACTGAACATCATATTCCTTTTAGAATCTTTGGTCGTAGTAAACATTTATATTCTATCTATCGTAAGATGGCTGTTAAAAACAAGCGATTTGATGAGATTTTAGATTTATTAGCTATTCGTATTATCACTAAGAGTGAATTAAATTGTTATGAAATTTTAGGTTATATCCACGCTTCTTTTAAGCCAATTCCAGGGCGTTTTAAAGACTATATTGCAATGCCTAAGATTAACATGTATCAATCATTACATACTACTTTAATTGGTGTCGATGGCAAAATCTTTGAAGTTCAAATAAGAACTGAAGAGATGGATCAAGTAGCTGAAAAGGGTATTGCTGCTCATTGGGCTTATAAAGAAGGTCAAGCTAAGCGCCATGAGCAACAAGAGATTGTTAAAGAATTAAATTGGCTTAAAGCGTTTGAAGATGAGGAACATGCATCGGATGCTAGCCGATATATGAATGATATTGTAACTGATATCTTTAATGCCAATATTTATGTTATGACACCTAAGGGTCGCGTTATTGATTTACCTCAAGGATCTACACCGATCGACTTTGCTTATCGTGTTCATACTGAAGTCGGGCATCAAGCGGTAGGAGCAATAGTTAATGACGCTTTAGTACCTTTAAATACATCACTTAAAACAGGTGATGTTGTATCAATACGTACTAATAAGAATTCTGGTCCTAGTGAAGACTGGATGAAATTTGTAAAGACTAATAATGCTAAAAATAAGATTCGTGCTTTCTTACAAAAGAAAGAGGAACAAGAAAAACTTGAAGATATTAAAAATGGTGAACAAATCTTACGTGAAGATATGAAGCGTAAAGGTTTAGATCCAGATGAATATTGTACTCATAAAAAGTTGCAGGATATTACATCTTATTTCCAAGCTAGTACGGTTAATGATCTTTTTTATTCCGTAGCTTGTAAATCACTATCTACTAGCTCTATTATTGAAAAGCTAGTTAAAAGTGAAAAGAAAGAAATTAGCGAAAGTAGTCTTTCAATGACGTTAGAAAAGAATCAAGCTAAAAGACGTAATAGTTCAGGTAAAACGGATGTTTATGTTAAAGGCATTGATTCCATGAAAATGGTGATGGGCGAATGTTGCAAACCGATATATGGTGATGAGATTATCGGTTATGTATCTAAAGGAAATGGTATTAAAGTTCATCGTAAAGATTGTCCAAATGTTAAAACAGCTGGTGCAAGACTTATCGATGTTTATTGGAATGAGGATCATGATTCTAATATCAAATATGAAACAGATATTAGAATCTATTCTAAAGATCGCTCCTTCTTATTATCAGATTTAGTAACTGTTATTGCCCAATATAAGGCTACAATGTTAGGAGTAAATGTTAATGTTAATCAAGATGATTTAACAGCTACAGCAACTATTAAATTAGTTGTTAGTGACCTTGAACATTTACATATTATTATGGCTAACTTGAAGAAAGTTGAATCTGTTATTGAAGTTGAAAGAATTATTAAATAGGGGAGAATTATGAGTTATCAAACTGTTAAAGGTACATATGATACATTACCTGAGCGTTATGAAAAATGCCGTTATGTTGAAGAATTGTTTGAACAGTTTTTAGATTTATATGGCTATCGTTTAATGAAAACACCAGTTATTGAATATTCAGGAATATTTAAAAAAGATAATGATACTTCTGATATGGTAACTAAAGAAATGTTTACTTTCTCGATGAATGGTAAAGACCAAATTACTTTAAGACCTGAAGGAACAGCTGGTTTAATTAGATCTTTTGTTGAAAACAAATTATATGGTAAAGAAGAATTACCATTTAAAGCTGGTTATATTGAGGAAGTATTTCGCCATGAAAGACCACAAAAGGGAAGACAGAGACAATTTACTCAACTTGGTATTGAGAATATTGGCATTAAATCACCATTAATTGACGCTGAAACAATTGCTTTAGGTTATTCTTTTGTTAAAGCATTAGGCTTAAATGATGTCAAAGTTTTAGTTAATACTTTAGGTGATAATGAATCACGTTTGGCATATGGTGAAGCTTTACGTAAGCATTTTGAAAATCATCTTGATGAGTTATGCGAAGATTGCAAGAATCGTTATTATAAAAATCCTTTGCGTATTCTTGATTGCAAGATAGATCATGAAAAAGATTGTATTACAAATGCTCCTAAGATGGCTGATTATTTAACAGCTGAATCAAAAGTATATTTTGAAAAAGTTTTAGCATATTTAGAAGTTTTAGATATTCCGTATATTATTGATGATAAGCTTGTTAGAGGTCTAGATTATTATACAGATACAGTATTTGAAGTGGTATCAACTTCTCCTCTTGCAGGAAGCCAAGCAACTCTATTTGCTGGAGGAAGATATGATCACTTAGTAGAAGAACTTGGTGGTCCTGATTTATCAGGTATTGGCTTTGCGATGGGTGAAGAGAGACTTTTAATTGCTTTGGAGAATGAAGGTTTACTACCTCCGTATCAATATAGAACTGATGGCTATGTATTAGATTTAACAAGCTCAGATCCATATGTAATAAAAGTTGCTACTATTTTAAGATCCAATGGTTATAGTGTTGAAATGAATGTTATTGAACGCTCAATTAAATCACAGTTTAAATCAGCAGATCGTCGTGATGTAGCATTCAGTGTTATTATTGGTGAAGATGAAGTTAAAAATAGTACCGTTCAGTTAAGATCTAGTAAGAGTAAGGAACAAAAAGAAATATCTTTAGCATCTTTGATTGAAGAAGTAGATGCTTTAATGGAGGAATAGAAAAATGTATCGTACACATACCTGTGGGGAACTACGTAAAGAAAATATTGGTCAAGAAGTTACTTTATGTGGTTGGGTTTCTAAAAGACGTAATTTAGGTTCACTTTGTTTTATTGATTTAAGAGATCGTTATGGCATTACACAAATTACTTTTGATGAAAGTCATACTGAAGATATCAAAGATGTCCGTAACGAATATGTCTTACAAGTAAAGGGTGAAGTAGCTTTAAAAGATGTAGCTAATCCAAAATTAGCTACTGGTGAGGTTGAAGTATTAGTTAAAGAAGTAAAAGTTTTAAATACTTCTAAGACGACACCAATGATTATTGCTGATGAAACAGATGCTTTAGAAGAGTTGAGATTAAAATATCGTTATCTTGATTTAAGACGTCCAGTATTACAGAAAAACTTGATGTTGCGTGATAAAGTAATGACTATTTTTAGAGCAGCTCTTCATGCGCAAAACTTTATCGAAGTAGAAACGCCAATTCTTTCTAAATCAACACCTGAAGGTGCTCGCGATTATCTTGTACCATCACGTTTATATGAAGGGCATTTCTACGCACTTCCACAATCACCGCAAATTTATAAGCAACTTTTAATGATTGCTGGTATGGATCGCTATTTCCAAATCGCTAGATGCTTCCGTGATGAAGACTTAAGAGCAGATCGTCAGCCTGAATTTACTCAAGTAGATATTGAAATGAGCTTTGCTGATGAAGAAGATCTCTTCAAAGTAGTAGAAACTTGTATGCATGATATCTTTAAAGAACTTAAAGGTGTAGAATTGGGCGCTTTCCGTCGCATTAAATATATCGATGCAATGGAATATTATGGTTCTGATAAACCAGATTTACGTTTTGAAATGTTGCAACATAATGTAACATCAATCTTCGCTAATTCATCATTCTCTGTCTTTAAAAATACTGTAGAAGAAAAAGGAAGCATTAAAGCAATTCAAGTTGCTAATAGCTTTACTCGTAAAGAATTAGATAATTTAAGTGAATTTGTAAAGATTTATAAAGCTAAAGGCGTTGCTAATTTAAAATATGAAAATAATGATTTCTCAGGTTCACTTGCTAAATTCTTAAGTGATGAAGAAAAAGTAGCATTAAAACAAGAATTCACATTAAATGATGGTGATACTTTATTATTTATTGCTGATAAGAAGAGTGTTGCGGATGTTGCAATGGGAGCGTTACGCTCAAAGCTAGGTAGAGAACTTGGTTTAATTGATGATAATCGTTTTGAATTTGCTTGGATTACTGAATTTCCAATGTATGAATGGAGTGATGAAAGAAATCGTTATGAAGCTGCATCTAATCCGTTCTCATGCCCACGTGAGGAAGATTTGGACAAGCTTGAAACTGATAAAGGTAATTGCTTCTCTAGAGCTTATGACCTTGTTTTAAATGGTTATGAATTATCATCTGGTGCTATTAGAATTCATGATCAGAAAGTTCAAGAAAAAGTATTCAGTGCTCTTGGATTAAGTCCAGAACAAGCTAAAGAGCGTTTTGGTTTCTTCCTTGATTCTTTTGAATATGGTATGCCACCAGAATGTGGATGCGGTATTGGTCTTGAAAGACTTGTTATGATTTTATGTGGCACTGATAATATCAAGGATGTTGTCGCTTTCCCTAAGACTGCTACAGCTTATGACTTAATGGCTGATGCTCCAGGTACTGTTGATGATATTCAATTAGAAGACTTATCAATTGCTATTGCTCCAAAGAAAAAATAAAAAATATTAAGCTGTCGTGTGGCAGCTTTTTGTTTATTAGTTTTTTCACATATCGTATAATGATAATGAAAGGGGATTTTTTATGACTAAATTAAATGCTAGAAAGGCTGCTGTTATTGGTTGTGGATTTGTAGGGGCTACTGTTGCTTATACTTTGATGCAAACCGAATTATTCTCAGAACTAGTTTTAGTCGACGTAAATAAAGGAAAGGCTGAAGGCGAAGCTTTAGATTTAATTCATGGCTTGCCATTTGCTCATCCAATGCAAATTTATGCGGGCGACTATAACGATATTGCTGATGCTGCTGTTGTTGTAATGACAGCTGGTGCTAACCAAAAACCTGGTGGTGAAACAAGACTTGAACTTGTTAAACGTAATGCTGCTATTATGTATTCTATTTCTAAAGAACTTAAGAAAGTAGAATGTCAGGGCACAATGATTGTTGTTGCTAACCCAGTTGATATTCTTACTTATATCGCTATTAAACATGCAGGATTTAAAGAAGGCAAAGTTATTGGCTCTGGTACAAATTTAGATACTGCTCGTTTTAAAACTTTATTAGGTGAAGCACTTGATGTAGATCCACGTTCTGTTCATGGTTATATTATTGGCGAACATGGTGATTCAGAAGTTGCTGTTTATTCTTCAGCTAATGTATCAGGTGTTAATGTTGACGAATTTGCTAAAATCCGTGGCATTGATAACTTTGAAGAGATAAAAGATGGCATTGCATATGAAACTAAAGCTGTTGCTTATGAAATCATCGATAAGAAAAGAGCTACATATTATGCAATTGCAATGTCAGTTAAAAGAATTGTGACAGCTATTTGTCATGATGAAAAATCAGTATTACCTGTTTCATATATGATGAATGGTGAATATGGTATTAATGATATTTGTATGTCTTTACCAACTGTCTTAGGACAAGATGGTGTACTTGCACGTATTCCTATTTCTTTAAATGAAAAAGAGAATCAAGCATTACATCATTCAGCGGATGTTTTAAAAGAAATTCTTCAAGATGCTTTAACAGATCTCGGCTAAGCATTATTTAAGTTTTTTAAGGAATAATTATGTATCGTTTTATTGCAAGTGACCTTTTAGTATCTGACTTTCAAAATAATTTAGATATCAATGAAAATGCATCTATTTCTTCAACTACTATTATTGGTTTAGCTTTAGTTAGAGCTCTTAAAGAAAATTTGTCATTGATTGATTCTTTAAGAGTTATGGGTAATTTATATCCTTTAGCCGGCTATAGCGATGATTTTATGAATTTTATTATCGCTTCTAATGATTCGTTTGAATTAAGCGATGAATTATTATATTCATTTATGGCAATTAGCTTATTAGATAAGCCATTGAATGATATGCTTAATATTTTATTCAAAGAATTAAAGTTCGATGAAAAAGATAAAAATAAATTAACAAGTCTTCTTGGCTTATTTTATTTATTAAAAGATGATTGCTTTAAAGCTTATGAATACTATCAAAATAGTAGCTATCATAAACCAATTTTTGATTTATTCTTTGAAAATAAAGATAAATTATTAAGTGATTTAAATAATTTTGATGATATAGACAAGCGCTTTATCTTATTAATGTATTTGTTAACAACAAATAATGAAGATTTAAAAGAAGAAACTAAACAATATTTAGATGGTCGTCTATTAAAAATAGCCAACCTTTAAAAATGATGGCATATTATACTTTGCTGAGGTAAAGATATGTGTGAGAAAGAGTTAATCGCAATAGCTTTAAAAGCTAGATTAAAAGCTTATGCACCTTATTCGAAATTTAAAGTAGGTGCAGCTCTTTTGGCTTATGATGGGAAAGTATTTGAAGGATGCAATATCGAAAACGCTTCTTATACACCAACTAGTTGCGCTGAAAGAACCGCTTTCTTTCAAGCCGTTTTAAAAGGTGAAAGAAAATTTAGCAAAATTGTTATATGCGGTGGCAAAGAAGATGGTGAAAAACTTGATTATTGTGCACCATGCGGAGTATGTCGCCAAGTTATGATGGAGTTTTGTGATCCTAATACTTTTGAAATTATTCTGGCTAAATCAATTGATGAATACCAAAAATATCTTTTGAAAGATTTATTGCCATTAGGATTTGGCCCTAATAATCTTATTTAAGCTAACTTATAAATAAAACACTTATTAGGTGTTTTATTTCTTTTTACTCTTCCATTTACTTGTTTAATCTGTTAAAATATACCCGCACTTGGTGCATACACACGCTGTGAATGCCTCATTCCGTGCCTATTATAGGTTATTGAGGATTAGAAACAGCGGAGGGTAAACGGAAAGAGAGGAAAACCAATGCAATTAGTTTCAATGCGTAAACTTTTGGAAAACGGCGTTCATTTCGGTCATCAGACACGTCGCTGGGATCCAAAGTGCAAATCATTCATCTACACCGCTAAAAACGGTATCTACATCATCAATCTTGAAAAGACTCAAGAAAAATTAGATGTTGCTTACAACAAAATGAAGGAAATCGCTGAAAATGGCGGAAAAGTTCTCTTTGTTGGAACTAAGAAACAGGCTCAGCAGATTATCTTAGATGAAGCACTCCGCTCAGGAAGCTTCTATATCAACCAGCGTTGGCTTGGTGGTACACTTACAAACTTCCGTACAATTCAGAAGAGAATCAAGAGATTACTCGAAATCGAAGAAATGGAAGCAAATGAAACAATCAATGTATATCCTAAGAAAGAAGTAGCTTTAATCCGTAAGGAAGAAGCTAAATTAAATAACTTCTTAGGTGGTATCAAAGCTATGAAGAAGCTTCCAGATGCTATTGTTGTTGTAGATCCAAAAGAAGACCACAACGCTGTTCTTGAAGCTAAGAAATTAGGAATCCCTGTATTCGGTTTAGTTGATACAAACTGTGATCCTAACTTCGTAGATTATCCAATTCCAGCAAATGATGATGCTGTAAAATCAATCAAGCTTATTGTTTCTTTATTAGCTGATGCTATTGTTGAAACAAAAGGTGGTATCTTACAAGATGCTTACCAGGAAGGCGAAGACGTTGAAGACATCACTATGGCTGATGTTATTGTTAACGTTGAAAAGCATGCTGAAGAACAGGAAAAACGCAGAAGACAGCGTTTTGAAGAACGTCGTGCTCAGCAGACTGCTAAACAGGGTGCTCACCGTTTCAATGGTGAAAAACGTTTCGTTGGACACAAAGATGCTCCACTTTCACCAAATCAGACAATTCGTAAAGATCTTCCAACTGAAAATAAGGAAGAAAAGAAGGGAGAAAACGCTTAATGGCTGCTATTACTGCTGCACTTGTTAAAGAATTAAGAGAAAAAACATCCGCTGGTATGATGGATTGCAAGAACGCTTTAGTTGCTTGCGATGGTGATATCACAAAAGCTATTGACTGGCTTCGTGAAAAAGGTATTGCTAAATCTGTTAAGAAAGCTGGCCGTATTGCAGCAGAAGGTTTATCTAGAGTATTGGTTGATGGAAACCGTGCTATTCTTGTTGAAATCAACTCAGAAACAGACTTTGTTGCAAAGAATGAAAGCTTCCTTGAACTCTTAGATACAACTGCTAAAGTTATCTTAGCTTCTGATGCTAAGACTAACGAAGAAGCGTTAGCACTTCCAGTTGATGGTGCTACATTAAACGACTTATTCATCAATGCTACAGCTACTATCGGTGAAAAGATTGTTCTCCGCCGTTTCTCTGTAGTTACAAAGAATGATGATGAGTTCTTCGGCGCTTATATGCACATGGGTGGAAGCATTTCTGCACTTGCTGTTGTTAAGGGTGGTAATGAAGAAATTGCTAAAGACATCGCTATGCAGGTTGCTTCTATGAATCCTACATATATTTCTATGGAACATATGCCTGCTGATGTTGTTGAACATGAAAGAGATATTCAGGAAGAAATCGTTAAGGCTGATGAATCATTAGCTGGTAAACCTGAAAAAGTTCTTGCTGGCATTATTGCTGGTCGTGTTTCTAAGTCTTTACAGGAAATTTCTCTTGTAGACCAGATTTATTTCAAAGATCAGAGCCTTAAAGTTGGCAAGTTCCTTGATAACGCTCATGCTGAAGTTGTTTATTTTGAACGTTATATGGTAGGAGAAGGAATTGAAAAGCGCCATGAAGATTTCGCTGAAGAAGTAGCGAAACAGATGGGTAACTAATTCGATTCAACAAACAAAGGACAATTTTTAATAATTGTCCTTTTTTTAGGAGGATTTAATGTATAATCGAATCATTTTAAAACTTAGTGGTGAAGCTCTTGGTAATGGTGAAGAGAAGCTTGACCCTAATACTCTTGATGCAATTGCTTCACAAATTGTAGCTATTGCTGATAAAGGAGTTAAAGTTGCAGTAGTAGTAGGTGGAGGTAATTTTGCCCGTGGACGCTCACTATCCGCTCTTGGTATGGACCGTACTTCTGCCGATTATATTGGAATGTTAGGCACAGTAATGAATGCTTTAGCTTTACAAGCTGCTATTCGAAAAGCTGGTAGGAAAGCTTTGGCTGTATCTGCTATTAGAATTGATGGTGTAACATTCTTTGAAAGAGATTTAGTTAAAAACGAAATGGATAATGGTACTGTCATTATCTTTGGTGGTGGTATTGCTAATCCATATTTCTCGACTGATTCTACTGCTGCTTTGCGTGCCTGCCAATTAGAAGCAGAGGTAATCTTAATGGCTAAGAATGGTGTTGATGGTGTTTATGATTCAGATCCTGATATTAACCCTGATGCTAAACGTTTTGATTGCCTTACATTTAATGATATACTGTTAAAGAATTTAAAAGTTATCGATGCAACCGCTGCCGGCTTATGCCGTGAAAATCATATTTCTGCCTTTGTATTTGATATGGGAGTAGAAAACAATATTATTAATGCTGTAAGTGGCAATGCGATTGGTACTTTAATCAAGGAGGATTAAATGGAACATCTCGATTTATGTGCTGAAAAAATGCAAAAAGCTGTTGAGCGTTTTGAAGAATCTTTAAAACAGGTTCGTACAGGACGCGCTAACCCTAATTTACTTGATACAGTTGAAGTAGATTATTATGGTACAGCTACACCTGTTAACCAGATTGCTGCTATTTCTGTTCAAGAAGGTACTATTTTAGTAATCAAACCTTATGATCGTTCAAGCTTAAAAGGTATTGAAGCTGCTATCAATGCATCTAATCTTAACTTACCACCACAAAATGATGGCAATGTTATTCGCGTTGCTGTACCTAAGTTAACTGAAGAAACACGTAAAGGTTATTGCAAAGACGTTCGTAAGATGGAAGAAGAAGCTAAAGTTGCTGTACGTAACGTTAGAAGAGATATCAATGATGCAATTAAGAAAGATAAAGAAATTGCTGATGAAGATCTCAAAAAAGATATGCTTGCTGATGTAGATGAACTCACAAAGCAATATACAAAACAGATTGAAACCATTTCTCAAAATAAAGAAAAAGAAATCATGACAATCTAATGAATACTCTTAATCATGTTGCAATTATTATGGATGGCAATGGAAGATGGGCAAAGGCACAAGGGAAACCTCGCACCTTTGGGCATTATGAGGGTGTTAAGAATGTTCGCCGTATTGCCATTCATGCCAATGATGTTGGCGTAAAGGCTTTGACGCTTTACGCTTTTTCTACTGAGAATTGGAAAAGACCATTAGAAGAAGTTTCTTATTTAATGTCTTTACCTAAGATTTTCTTTGAAGCTTATTTAAAAGAGCTTATTGAAAAAAATATTAGGGTAACAATGATTGGTGAATTGGATAAGATTCCTGAAGAAGCTGCTTATTTTTTCCGCTCAGCAATAGAAAAAACTGCTCATAATACAGGAATGGTTTTAAATTTTGCTTTGAATTACGGTTCACGTGATGAAATTGTAAAAGCTTGCATGGCTTATGCTTTAGACTATAAGAATAATAAAGTAGATACACTTAATGAAGAAATGTTTAAGTCTTATCTTATGACAAAAGACTTGGCTGATGTTGATTTATTGATTCGTACAAGTGGGGAAGAGAGAATCTCAAATTTCTTACTATACCAAATTGCTTATAGTGAATTAGTTTTTACTGATGTGAATTGGCCAGATTTTGATGAAAAAGTATTCGATGAATGTCTTGCTACATATCAAAATCGAAAAAGAAGATTCGGAGGTTTGAATAAGTGAAAAATAGAATTATTGGAGCACTTATTCTGCTTGTAGTATGTGTTCCGCCATTAATTATTGGTGCTTTACCACTCAAATTGTTACTTGCACTTGTTACAGTATTTGGATGCTATGAATTTACATCCATTCGCTCTAAACGATTAAATATTATCTTATGGATGATGATGGTTGTTTTTGTCTTAACAATCAACATCTTTCCTAATAACAGTACAGGTATTATTGTCGCTTATATCATTCTTTTATTCTTCTGTGGAATTTTATCAGATGAAATATCAATGGATGATATCTCATCATCAATTATGATGGGTATGATAATCGCTTTTGGTATGATGGCTATTATTAGAATCTATGAAAAACAATCATACTTAACGATGCTATATATTGCCTTTGCAACATTTGGTTGTGATATTGGGGCGTTACTAACTGGCATGAAGTTTGGTAAACATAAACTCATTCCTCGTATTTCACCAAATAAAACTATTGAAGGTGCAATTGGTGGATGGTTATCTGGTGCTTTAGCAAGTTTTATCTTTGCAACACTTGTACCAATTGGCATTAATCAACCATATATTATTTTCTATTCATTGACTTTACCGCTTATTGCTCAACTTGGTGATTTATCATTCTCACTTATTAAACGTAATTATGGTGTTAAAGACTATGGCTCATTAATCCCTGGACATGGCGGAGTATTAGATCGTATTGATTCTTTACTCTTCTGTTTGTTGTTCTATGGTTTAACATTTGCTTTTTTAGGTTTATAGTATGGAAAATGTTGTATTACTAGGAGCTAGTGGCTCGATAGGCCAACAAACTTTAGATATTTTAAGAGCTCATCCTAATGAATTTAGACTTGTTGGAGCATCAGTAGGTAAAAGAATTGATTCTTTAAGAGCAATTCTTAATGAATTTAAGACTGTTAAATATGCTTGTGTTCAAGAAGAGAATAGCGAGCTCATTAAAGAATTTCCTCAAGTTACTTTCTTTTCTAAAGATGAAGGATTAATTAAACTGGTATCAATTGATGACTGCACCAAAGTTATTAATTCCCTTGTGGGATTTGTGGGCTTCTTACCATCACTTAAGACAATTGAAAATAATAAAGATCTTATTCTTGCTAACAAAGAAACGCTTGTTGCAGGTGGTGATCTCATTAAAGAAGCATTAAGACATTCTTCTTCTAATCTTTATCCGATTGATTCTGAACATTCTGCTATTTGGCAATGTTTACATGGCAATAGGAGGGATGACTTGAATCGCTTAATTATCACTGCTAGTGGTGGCTCTTTTAGAAATCTTAAAAGAGAAGAATTAAAGAATGTAACTAAAAATGATGCTTTAAAACATCCTACATGGTCAATGGGGGCTAAAATCACAATTGATTCTGCAACTATGATGAATAAAGCTTTTGAAGTTATGGAAGCACATTATTTATTTGATGTTGATTATCAAGATATTGATGTTTTATTACATGATGAATCAATTATTCATTCTTTAATAGAATTTAAAGATGGTGCCCAATTAGCGCAATTAGGCTCTCCTGATATGCGTATTCCTATCCAATATGCTTTAACATATCCTGAACATTCTAAAGCATATAAAGAAGAAACGCTTGATTTAGCTAAGGTTGGTACGCTTCATTTTAGAGAGATGGATTATGATCGTTATCCTTTAGTTAAGATTGTTAAAGACTTAGCACCATATGGTGGTAATATTGGAGCTGTTTTAAATGGTGCTAATGATACTGCTGTTAATCTATTCTTGGAAGATAAAATATCTTTCTTAGATATTGAGAAATCGATTATTAAAGCTTTAAAAGCGATGACTTTTAAAGGTAAGCCAGATGTAAATGAGATTGTTGAAGCATATCAATTCGGTGTTAATTTTGTTAAATCATTATATAAATAAGCCTTCTATTAGAAGGTTTATTTTTTAGATAAATGTTGACATGACAACATTTAAAGATTAGAATCAACTCATGAAAGAGAATGATACTATTAAAAGATTTTTTGAATTAAATGCTTTAATTTCCAATATTTATACTGATATTGCAAAAATTAAAGGACAAGAGATGAATGAATATGGTTTAAAAGCATCACATATTTTATGCATATGTGAACTTTATAAACATCAAGAAGGTTTAGATGGTGCTACTTTATCAAAGAATTTAAATATTGATAAAGCAGCTATTTCACGCTGTCTATCATCTCTAATTAAAAAAGGCTTAGTTATACAAAAACAAAGCAATTCTTATTATCGTGCACCTTTTATCTTAACGGAAAAGGGGAAAGAAATAGCTATTTATACATTAGCTAAAATTGAAGAATTTATGTCGTTATTTGGAGTCTTTGAAGATGAAAGAAAACGTGATGCTTTTTATTCAGATTTACATAAAGTAGAAAATAGTATTCATTCTTTATTACAAAGGAGAAATTCATGATTTCAGTTATTGTTGACTCAGCTTCTGATATTACAAGAGAAGAAGCTTCACTTATTGGCCTTAAAGTATTGCCGCTTACTGTTCGTTTTGGGGAAGAAGAATATTATGATGGAGTAACTATTGATTCAGAACAGTTTTATACTAAATTGGTAACTACCGATATTTTTCCTAAAACAAGTCAATTAACACCTTATGGTTATGAAGAAGCATTTAGAGAAGAATTAGAAAAAGGTAATGATATTTTATGTCTTACAATTACTTCTAAATTATCAGGCTGTTACCAAAGTGCTAATATCGCAAAAGAAGTTTTAAAAGATGATTATCCTAATGCTAAGATTGCTATCTTTGATACCGTAACGGCATCAATTGCTGAAGGTTTATTAGCTAAAGAAGCTTTAAAATTAAGCAAAGAATTTAGTTTAGAAGAAGTCGTTTCTAAACTAAATGAATTAAGAGATCAAGTTAAAGTAATAGCTCTAATTGATACTTTAGAATATCTTAAAAAAGGTGGGCGTATTTCATCTACAGCAGCAACACTTGGTGGTATTCTATCAATTAAACCAGTATTAACTGTTAATGATGGTTTAATTGAAGTAATAGGTAAAGCTAAGGGCTCGAGAAAAGCTAATAACCTTTTAAATCAATTTGTTGAAAAATTTGGAGGCATTAATTTTAATTATCCAATTGCTTTAGCATATTCTGGTTTTGATAGAAAAGTATTAGATATTTATTTAAATGATTCTAAAGATTTATATCAAGAAAGGGATATTAATGACTTTGATATCTATCGTTTAGGAGCTGTTATTGGCTCTTATGCTGGACCTAATGGTATTGTTTTAGCATTCTTTGCAAATAATAAGTAAATTGTATTCTTAGATGAGCTTGTTATAATAAATAAATGGAGGTATTTATGACTCTAATTTATTTTGTTTTATTATTATCAGTAATTGTTATTATTCATGAATTTGGTCATCTATTAGCCGCTAAGGCTTTTAATGTATATTGTCAAGAATTCTCAGTCGGTATGGGACCTGAAATTTATCGTCATAAAGGCAAAGAAACGGATTTTGTCTTAAGATTATTACCACTTGGTGGTTTTGTAGCGATGGCAGGAGACAATGATAATGCCTTAGAAACGGATGTTGATGAAACTGATATTCCCTTTGAAAGAACTTTAAAAGGTATATCACCTATCAAAAGAATTATTGTAATGCTTGCAGGGGTATTTAATAACTTCCTATTAGGTTTATTAATCATCTCAATGATTCTTTTAGCAAATGGCAGTTATCAAAAAGCGCCTGAGCCAAGAATTGCATCAGTTGCGATTGATTCACCAGCAGAAATAGCTGGTTTCAAAGAAAATGATTTAATTACTAAAGTTACCTATAAAGGAACGGATATAAAACCTAAAGATTTTTCTGAAATGTCATTATTTATCGCTAGTTATGATGGTGATGGTGAATTAGTTTTTACAGTTGAGCGCGATGGTAGTGTCATTGATCTAACTGTTAAACCCCAATATAAGCAAGAAGAGAATCGTTATCTTATTGGCATAACAGCAGTTGATGGTGAGATTATTAAGATTAATTTCTTTAATTCCTTCTATTATGGTTTTTTATATTGCATTTCATTATTAAAATCAATATTTATATCTTTGATTCAGTTATTGCATGGTATTGGTTTAGATAATTTATCAGGACCAGTTGGTATATATCAAGCAACAGGAGAAGCGGCATCATATGGTTTAATCTCTTACCTTGTAATGATGGCTGTTATTTCTTTAAATATTGGTTTAATGAATTTATTACCATTACCAATTTTAGATGGCGGTAGAGTTCTTCTTACACTTATTGAAATGATTATTGGTCATCCTTTGGATAAGAAATTTGAAGAAGCATTAATGACTGCATCTTTAATCTTGATGTTGTTTTTATTTATATTCATAACATATCGCGATATCTTACGCATCTTTTAGGAGGTTATGATGAAAATCTTAGTTACAGGTGGTACTGGATTTATTGGCTCTCATACATGTGTAGAACTAATAGAAGCAGGGCATGAAGTTATTATTATCGATAATTTATATAATTCGAAAATTGAAGTTTTAGATTATATTAAAGAAATTACAGGCACTAAACCAAAATTCTATGAATGTGATTTATTGGATATTGAAGCTATGCGTAAAGTTTTTAATGAAAATAGCTTTGATGCTGTAATTCATTTTGCAGGATATAAAGCAGTAGGGGAATCAGTGGTTAAACCGATGCTTTATTATCAAAATAATATTGTTGGTTCTTTAAATTTATATCAACTAATGAAAGAATTTGATGTTAAGAAAATTGTCTTTTCATCAAGTGCTACAGTTTATGGAAATGACTACGAACCACCATTTAAAGAAGAGTTTGGCCGTGGTACAACAACTAACCCATATGGCACTACCAAAGCAATGAATGAACAGATTTTAAGTGATTTAGCTCATGCTGATAAAGATATGTCGGTTGTCTTATTACGTTATTTTAATCCTATTGGTGCACACCCATCAGGATTAATTGGAGAGGTTCCAAATGGTATTCCTAATAATTTATTGCCATATATCGCTAAAGTAGCAAATGGAACATTACCTTATTTATCGATCTTTGGTAATGACTATGATACAAAAGATGGAACAGGGGTTAGAGATTATATTCATGTTGTGGATTTAGCAAAAGCTCATGTTAAAGCCTTAGATTATGCTGAAGTTAATAAAGGATGTGAAGCTATTAATATTGGTACTGGTGTTGGTTATTCAGTACTTGAAATCTTACATGCTTATGAATTGGCTTGTGGACACGAAATTCCATATAAAATCTGCGATCGACGAGCTGGTGATATTGCTACATGTTATGCTGACACTAGTAAAGCTAAGAAGTTATTGGGTTTTGAAACAAAATTAAATTTAGAAGATATGTGTCGCGATTCTTATCGTTTTTATAGTATGCAAAAGTAAAGCATTTAATCAGTGCTTTACTTTTTGTTAGGCATTATTTGTTTTATAATAAAGATATATTTGTAAAGGGTGATTAAATGAAACGTAGAATTCGTATCGATCGTTTGTTGATGGTAATAGTTGGAGCTATAAGTATTTTTTTACTTGCTTTTTTTGGTTTAAAAGCACTTTTTAAAACCGAAGATAATATTATACCCACTGAAAAAGATGATGTTATTAAGGTTGATTTATTAGACTATAAAGTTTATGAATCAAGTCTTACCAATTTCAATTTTGTTGTTATTGATATGCGCTTTAAAGCTAATAAAAATCTTGATTATGATTTAAGAGATTTAATTACTAATGAAGGTAAAAACTTAGCAGATACAAATGCTTATATTAAAGAACTTGAACAACATTCTATTTATCTTAGTAAATTAAATATTGCTTTTGATGTCCCTAAGAATCAAAAAGAAGCTACGATTTCTTTATTTATCCCTTATTCTAAGAATTCAAAAGAACTAATTTTAACCGATAATAATACTAAAAAGAATTTTAAGATTGATTTAGATAAGAAGCATGCCGACATTAATGATTTAATCTATAAAACAGGCGATGAAATTGTAACTAATGATTATGCTTTTCAAATTAGTGATGCTTATGTCCTAGATAAAATGTTGAAGGATGATGAGCCTTATAATTTTCCAGCAACTATAAAAATTTATACCTTTGAGCTTAATATAACTAAAGCTAATAAAGAACTTGTTATTGAAGATGCGACTTTTATTCCTAATGATAATAGTGATACTTTTAGTGCTTTAGATGGTACTTATTCTTCTTTTAGGAAAGATACAAATAGTTTGATTGGTAAGAAACTAAAAGAGGGTGATAAGGGAGTTCTTTTCTTTGAAATTTATAGCCCTAATGATGAAAATATCACTTATGATGGCAAAATAATTATTAAGCTAGCTAACGAAGATAAACCTATTGAAGTTAAGACAGAATTGAGGTAGCTTGATGAATAAAAAGACTTTATTATTATTTCTTATAAATTTATTATTATTTACCAATTTAAATATTAAGATAGCTAAAGCCGATACATATCCTATTTCATGTAATTATTATGAATTGTCATATATTAACGATGACGGCTCTTTTAGTAAGAAAGAATGTTATGACAATTTCGATGAAGCTAATAAAAAGATGAAAGAATTGGGTGATGATTATGTTGTAAGATCTGCTACATCATATTCACCTACTAAAATCATTTCTATGAATAAAGGCTATGTTTATTCATATCCCGGAAGAGAAAATGAGGATGTATCAACTTTAAATATCTACGAAGATATTTCAATACGCGATATTTATCATAAGCAGACCTATGTTTCTTCTTATTATCAATTATTCTATCAAGAAACGAGTCGTGTTTTAAAAGATGGTAAAAGAGGCATGTTGAAGGTTAGTCTTAATGGCTTTGATGGCTATACAGACTTAGAATTTACTGACCTTGTACCTATGAAATTCATTGAAAAAAGAATACCTATTTATCTTGGTGGTAATAATCTTTATTTTAATGAAGATCCTTATAGAGTTATTTTAGATGAAGACTATTATGAAGTTAAAACTAATGGTAACTATAAAGATTTAATATTTAATTATCATTTAGCATATCCTTCAAAAAATAGTGATCAAGCTCTCACTTACAGCATTGTTGCTGGGGTTGCACCAGACTTTATGGAAGAGAATAAAAGATATTATTCAAGTGATGGAATTAATTTTTATTTCGATTCTGAATTAAAGGATAAAGCTGGTGAATACTTAAATTATTATCAATGGTTACCTTTACGCTCTAAAACTAACATCTATGCTGCTCAGCTTGAGACTTTCTTAAAACAATCAGGCAGATATGATAAGTCAATTATGAAAGAACAAGCGCAGACTTTTATTGATGCTCAAAATAAATATGGAATTAATGCTTTGCTAATTTATGCGATGGCGCTTCATGAATCGGCTTATGGTACTTCTAATTTAGCAATTAAAAAGAATAACTTATTTGGCTGGAGAGCATTTGATTCTTCACCTAATAGTGCTACTTCATTTCAATCTGTTTCTCATTGTATTAATGAACAAATGGGTATTAATTTAAGAGGTTTTATTGATATCACTGATGGTCGTTTCTTCGGCTCTTCGATTGGCAATAAAGGTGCAGGACTTAATGTTAAATACGCTTCAGATCCATATTGGGGTATGAAAATTGCTTCCTATGCCTATAAAATTGATAAGACTGCTAATAACTATAATGGTAAACTAAGCGATTATGATAAATATGAGTTTAAATTAATCAAAACTTTTGATACTAATATTTATCTTGAGCCTAATAGTAGTAAAGTACTCTATACTACAGGTTATGGCGGTAATTATCAAAAAGGTTTCTATGTTATAACGCTTGATGAAGTTGGTGAATATACTAAGATTCAATCAACTAATGCTATTAAAGATGGTAAGATTCTAACGCATAAAACACCTATCACTAATGGTAAAACTAATCCGTTATTTGATTATGATTTTAATGAATCGGTTGCATATATTAAAACTTCAGATTTATTAATTGAAGACCTTCCGGATGAAAAAGATTATCAAGCAATGCGAGCAATTGATGTTATAAGCCTTGATAAGAATAAGATTGATATTAATGGTATTGCTTTATTTAAAGAATTAAATCTTTCAAATGAAAAAGATATTAAATATTCTTTAATTTTAAAAGATTATTTAGATGAAGATAATTATCTTGAAACTGAAATAGCAACCGTTAAAAATGAAGGTTTCAATCTTAATGATGGTTATGACTATAGTTACAGTGGCTTTAAAGGTAGTATTGATTTCTCTTCCTTAAAAGAAGGCAGATATGGCTTATATCTTAGAATGAAAACTAATAAGCTAGATAAGATTGTTGAACTTAGAAGTAGTAATCAAGATTATGCTTATGCTCACTATATAGAAAATGATAACTACATTTTAAAAAGCGAATATTCATATAATTATCGCTTTACTTTAGAAATATTGTCATCACCACTAGATTATTCATTATTAAATAAACCAAGTAATCGTGATTCTTTTGCGACATTTGATAAATTTGAATTAAATGATAAAGGTGAATTAAGGATTGATGGGATTGGCATTATCTATTATGTAGATTTTGATAAAGATGCTGATATTGAATATAAATTATATTTAATAAATAGTGATACTAATTATCTTGCATTTAATGATGCTAGTAATAGTTGTAAATATAATTTCAACGAAATATATAAATCAAAATATGATTTTTCGAGAATTTGTTTTGATGCAACAGCTAGTTTATCAACTTTAAAGCCAGGCAATTATGATTTAATGATGACTATTAAAAATGGTGAATATTACGATATTGTTCCTGTAACTAATCGCTCATTTTTAGATTTAGAACATAAAATAATTGATAAGAAAGAATATTGTTTCTATACAAATGATGCTTTAGGAAGTATTCATTTAGAAATAAAAGAGGTAAGTGAATGAAAAACTTTCTAACTAACAAAATTAATTTATTAGTTATCTTGCTTCTAGCAGTGCTTTTAGGAGGTACTTGCTATCTTAGTTATAATACTTTCTTTAAACATGATATTATTGCTATCGATTTCACTAAGTTAGAAAAAGATGAAATTGTATCATGGGCTAGCAAAGAAGGCTTGAAAGAAGAAGATTTAAAGTTCTCGGATCAATATTCCGAAACTATCGAAATAGGTAAACCGATATCGCAAAAGCCAGCAATTGGCGAAAAGATTGATGGTACTTTAGTGATTGTTTTATCTAAAGGACCAGATCCTGAACTTAAAGTAACTCTACCAACAATTGAAGAAAATACCACAAAACAGGTGCTTGAAGAATGGTTTTTAAAAAATCATTTTACAGATATTACTTATGAATATGTATTAGACAAAGCTAATAAAGATACAGTTCTAAAAATATCGCAAGATGGTGAAGTGGCTAGAAATACACCAATTGTTGTTACATTATCAGCTGGAGATGATAAAGATTCGGTTCAAATTACCATTCCTGATTTCACTAAATATAGTAAGAGCGGGATTGAAGCATGGTCTTCTTCTAACTCTGTAACGATTAAATTTTCATATATTTCATCTGATACTGAATACAATAAAGTTTTATCACAAAGCAAATCTGCAGGTACTATTATTTCTCCAGGTGCTTCAATTGAGGTTACATTAAGTGGCGGAAAAGCTATAAAACTAGATGATTTAAGCCATAAAAGTGAAGCTGAAATTAATAAGTATATTAAAGATAATGATTTAAAAGTTAAATATATTAAACAATCTTCAGAAACTGTTAAAGAAGGTTTAGCTATATCTCAACGTCCTTCCAAAGGTGAAAATGTATTTAGAGGCCAAACAATTACTATTTATTTATCAAGTGGAAATGATGATAAAGTCTTTGTTGATGATAAACGTTTAGGATATAGCGAAAAAGATTTTATTGCTTATATTACTTCGCTTGACTTAAAAGCTAATAAAAAAGATACTACTTTCTATTCCACAACAATTAAAGAAGGTGCTATTTATTCATATGATGATGGCTATCTTAAGAAAGGCGAAACAGTTAACTATTCTTTATCTATTGGCGCTTATGTTGTTGATTTAACGCAATTTGAAAATAAGAGTCTTAATGATGCCAATAAATATGTAACTAAGATTTCTGATATGAATGGTCATTTGGTTCTTAAGAAAACCGAAGTAAAGAATAATGATAAAGTAGGTTTACTCTATGATTGCAATTCATCAAAGAGTGGTTATACAACAACTGTTTCATGCAAATTAGGTATTAAAGATGGTAACACAAGTAGTGAAAAGGTTGTTGTTGCTGATAATAAATTAGGTATAAGCGAAAAAGATTTTATTGCTTATATTGAAAGTTTAGGACTTAAAGCTAAGAAAAGCTCAATAACTTATTATTCTAAAACTTTAAAGAATGGCACTGTCTATTCTTATGATGATGGTAGCTTTAATAAAGGAGATACCATAAATTACGCTTTATCAATTGGCGAATTTAAAGCTGATTTAAGCCGATTCAACAATAAGAATCTAGATGAAGCTAATAAATATGTCAACGAAATGAATAACCGCAATGCACATTTAGTCTTCAAGAAAAATGATGTTACTAATAACGACAAAGTAGGTTTGCTTTACGATTGCTCATTATCTTCTAGTGGTAATGATACGGTTGTAAGTTGTAAATATGGTATTAAAAAGGCCGAGCCAAGTCCTGAGCCTACACCAACGCCTAGTGAAAAAACCGGAAGTTTACCAAGAGCAGATGTTATGAATGCTTTTGTAAGCGGTAAAGGGTATGAAGAAAGAGTAGCCAATGTTGAAAGCTATTTAAAAGGTATTGGTTTTACTAATATTAATATTATCGGAGTAGAGGATAAGACTACTGAGGGTACAATCATTGCTGTTAAAGCAAATGGTGAACGTATTGAAGAACTCTTTAAACAGGTTGTATTAAGTGCCAATATCGAAATTACAGTTTCAAGAGGTAGTGACTAATGAAGGAAATAATGGATGAAGCACAGATTGCGCGTACATTAAAGCGTTTAGCACATGAAATTATTGAGAGCCATCCTGATTTAGATAAATTATTACTTGTTGGTATAAAAACAAGAGGTGAGGCAATAGCTGAGCGTTTAAAAAGAAATATTCGCATTCTTACAGGAGTAGAAGTTGAAACGGTAAGCTTTGACTTTCATGAATATCGTGATGATGTCATAAGTGAAAATGCTTCACCTTTACCTTTTGAAGTAATAGATCGCATTGTTATTCTTGTTGATGATGTTTTATTTGAAGGACGCACAATTAGAGCTGCTATGGATGGAGTGATGCATCGTGGTCGTGCTAATAAAATTGAAGCGGCTGTACTTGTAGATCGTGGGCATCGTAAATTACCAATTAGAGCAGATTATGTTGGCAAAAATATTCCAACATCTATAAATGAAAAAGTAGCTGTTCATTTAAAAGAATATGACGATGAAGATAAAGTAATTATTATTGATTAATTTGATTTTGCTTTGACTTAATCCAAAAGGAGGAAACAAATGTCAAAACAGTTTATGTCTATGGATGGTAATACAGCGGCAGCACATGTAGCTTATGCATTCACTGAAATTGCATGTATCTATCCAATCACTCCATCATCTCCAATGGCTGAGTATATTGATGCTTGGTCAACCCAAGGAAGAGAAAATATCTATGGTAGCAGAGTAAAAGTAGTTGAAATGCAAGCTGAAGGTGGTGCCGCTGGCGCTGTTCATGGTGCTTTACAAGGTGGTGCTTTCGCTTCAACATTTACAGCTTCACAAGGCTTAGCTTTAATGATTCCAAATCTTTATAAATGGAGTGGTGAACTTTTACCTGGTGTAATCCATGTTGCAGCTAGATCGCTTGCCGGACGTGCTTTATCAATCTTTGGTGACCATCAGGATATTTATGCTTGTAGACAAACAGGTATCTGTATGTTGGCTTCACATTCTGTTCAAGAAGCAATGGATTTAGCAGGCGTTGCTCATTTAGCAGCTATTGAAGGATCTTTACCATTTATTCATTTCTTTGATGGTTTTAGAACTTCACATGAAATTGATAAGATTGAAGTTTTAGATTATGACTATTTAAAATCACTTGTTGATTGGGATAGTGTAGCTCGTTTTAAAACTAAAGCTCTTAATCCTCATCATAATCCGGTAGTAAGAGGTGGATCTGAAAATGATGATATCTTCTTCCCTGCAAGAGAAGCTCAGAATATCTATTACGATAAGATGGCTGATATTGTTAATAAATATATGGAAGAAATTTCTTCTTATACCGGCAGAAATTATGCACCTTTTACCTATTATGGTGATGAAGAAGCTGAACATATCATTATTGCTATGGGTTCAGTTACTGAAACTATTAAAGAAACCGTCGATACTTTAAATAAACAAGGCTATAAAGTAGGGCTTATTAAAGTACATCTCTATCGTCCTTTCTCACTTAAATATCTTGAAAAAGTATTACCAAAGACTGTTAAGAAGATAGCTGTATTGGATCGTACACTTGAAAGTGGTGCTAGAGAACCACTCTATTTAGATGTTGTAAGCGCCTTAAAGGGACATAAAGATATTGAAATTATTGGCGGACGTTATGGTTTATCATCTCGTAATACTGCTCCAAAAGAGATTAAAGCAGTATTTGATGAATTAAAGAAAGATGAGATGAAAGATCCATTTACTATTGGTATTGTTGATGATGTTAATCATACATCATTAGATGTAGAGCCTTATTTCCAGAATGAACATGATTATACATCTTGCTTATTCTTTGGTTTAGGATCTGATGGTACAGTATCTGCTAATAAATCATCTATTAAAATTATTGGTGACCATACAGATCGTTATGTTCAAGCTTATTTCCAATATGATTCTAAAAAAGCGGGTGGTGTAACACGTAGCCATTTACGTTTTGGTCCAACACCTATTCGTTCTGTTTATTATATTGAAAATGCTGATTTCATTTCATGTTCCTTAGACGAATATTGTTATAAATACGAAATGGTTAATCGTTTAAAGGAAAATGGTACTTTCTTGCTTAATACTTCTTATACTAAAGAAGAAATTGAAGAAAAATTACCACATAAATTACTTAAACAATTAGCTTTAAAACATGCGAAATTCTATATTATCGATGCTTCATCAATCGCTAAAGATATCGGTATGGGAAGACGTACTAATACCATTCTTCAATCCGCATTCTTTGCACTTAATCCTGATATTATGCCTTATGAAGATGCTTTGAATTATATGAAAGAAGCAGCTAAAAAATCATATAGTAAGAAGGGTGAAGAAATTGTTTTATTAAACTATAAGGCTATCGATTCAGGCAAAGAAGGATTAGTTGAAGTAGAAGTAAAAGATTATTGGAAGGATTATGAAATTGAAGCAACTAAGTTAACAAACGATCCATATCTTGATAATCATGTTAATGTTATTAATGCTTTAAATGGTTATGATTTACCGGTATCTAATTTCCTTAAATATGATTTAGAAGATGGTTCATTACAGCCTAATACTTCATATAAAGAAAAGCGTACAATCGCTCAAGCTGTGCCTTCATGGAATCCGGACAAATGTATTCAATGTAACTTCTGCTCTTTTGTGTGTCCTCATGGTACGATTCGTCCTTTCCTTTTGAATGAAGAAGAAATCGAAAAAGCACCAATCAGTTTCAAGACAGCAGATGCAATTGGCAAAGGCAATGAAGGCTTAAAATTCCGTATTCAAGTATCACCTACAAACTGTACAGGATGTGGCTTGTGTGTTAATGAATGCCCTGGTAAAGCTGGTGAAAAAGCTTTAGAAATGGTAGATGTAAAAGAAAAATTAGCACAAGATGAATTAGCTGATTATCTTTTCAAAGAAGTAGAAGAAAAGAGTTCATTATTTAATATCAAAACTGTTAAAGGTTCACAATTCTTAAAACCATATTTTGAAGTATCTGGAGCTTGTCCTGGATGTGGTGAAACACCATACACAAAACTCGCAAGCCAACTATTTGGTAAAGATATGCTTATTGCCAATGCAACTGGATGCTCAATGATTTATTCTTCAACTACACCAATCAACCCATTTGTTAAAGACAAAGAAGGCAATGGACCAGCTTGGGCTAACTCATTATTTGAAGATAATGCTGAATATGGCTTTGGCATGGCTCTTGCACAAAACTATAAACAAGCACGCTTATTATCGATTATTGAAAATAATATTGATTCTGATTGTCATGATATCTTTGTAAAATATCTTGAAGCTAAAGATGATCGTGATGCTCAAAGAGCAATTAAAGACGAATTAATCACTGCTGTTACCAATAGTAATAATGAGGCAGTAAAAGAAATTCTTAAATTTAAAGACGATCTAGTATCTAAATCAGTATGGATTTTAGGTGGCGATGGTTGGGCATATGATATTGGTTATGGTGGACTTGACCATGTGTTAGCCAATAACTTAAATGTTAATGTCTTAGTTCTTGATACAGAAGTCTATTCAAATACTGGCGGTCAATCATCTAAAGCTACCCAATCTGCTGCTGTTGCTAAATTTGCTGCTGGTGGTAAAGCGACTGCTAAGAAAGATTTAGGTATGATTTTTATGCAATACGGTTCGGTATATGTTGCATCAGTATCGATGGGTGCTAATCGCCAACAAACATTAAATGCCATGATTGAAGCTGAAAGCTATGATGGACCAAGTATTATTGTTGCTTATTGTCCATGTCAGGAACATGGTATTAAAGGTGGTTTATCTAAGCATCAAGAAGTTGAAAAACAAGCTGTTGAATGTGGTTATACAACTCTTTATCGTTTTGATCCGCGTAAAGAAAAACCACTCACAATTGATTCTAAAGAGCCACAGTTTGATAAATTCGCTAATTTCTTATTAAATGAAAACCGATTCGCACAACTTGTTGCTTTAAAAGGTAAAGATGAAGCAATGCAAGCATTCACAAAGACTAGAAATGATGCTGAAATGCGTTATTATCGTTTATTAGAATTCCAGAAAACATTTAATGCTGAATAATTAAACAAAAGAAGTACTTCATTTTGAAGCACTTCTTTTTATTGTATGCCGGGCATGGCATATATCTAGATGGTGAAAGTCCATCGTGGGGATTATCATCGCAGTAGTCAACCACTAGCCAATATCAAGGGTGTCTATCGTGAGGTAGAATCTGAAAGAAGA
>CAKUWO010000010.1 GCA_934699415.1 uncultured Erysipelotrichaceae bacterium | reverse complement strand
GCATGGAATACTTCAGCTCCCATTCTTACAGCTTCTTTAAATGATTTAGCACCAACAGGCATAATCATATATTCTTGACAATCAGCTGCTGAATCAGCATGTTTACCACCATTTAAGATATTCATCATTGGTAAAGGTAAAACTTTCGCATTGCAACCACCAAGATATTTATAAAGTGGCATACCATAATAATCAGCTGCAGCTCTAGCACAAGCTAAAGAAATACCTAGAATCGCATTGGCACCAAATTTTGATTTATCTTTAGTGCCATCAAGCGAAATCATCATTTCATCTATTGCTACCTGATCTGTTACATCAAAACCATCTAATGCTGGTCCTAAGAAGCAATTAACATGGTCAACAGCTTTTAAAACACCTTTGCCGTTATAACGTGACTTGTCATCATCTCTTAATTCCAAAGCTTCTCTTTCACCAGTTGAAGCACCGGACGGCACTATTGCACGACCAAATGCTCCTGAATCGGTATAAACTTCAACTTCTACTGTTGGGTTACCACGTGAATCTAATACTTCTCTTGCATATACATCTGTAATATATGGCATTACTTTTCTCCTTTAATTGTTTCAATCATTTTGATAAAAGATTCCTCTTTTAAAGCTGCTCCACCAACTAAGGCACCATCAATATCTTCTTTAGCTAAATATAAAGCGATATTATCAGATGTTACTGATCCTCCATATTGAATACGTACTTCACTAGCATCATTAATCATTGTTGCAACAACTTCTCTAATATAATGACAGCATTTTTCAGCAATATCACTATTAGCATTTTTACCAGTGCCAATAGCCCAAATAGGCTCATAGGCGATGATTACTTTTTTCATATCTTCATAGCTAATATCTTTTAATGATTCTTCGATTTGTTTCTTTAAAACAGCTTCAGTTTCACCATTTTCAAATTGTATTAGGTTCTCGCCAACACAAACAATAGGATACATACCACTAGCTAATAATTTCTTAGCTTTTAAATTAACACTTTCATTTGTTTCATTATAGTAAGCACGTCTTTCGGAATGGCCAATAATGCAATATTCAACATTTAATTCTTGTAACATTGGTATCGCAATTTCACCAGTATAAGCACCTTTATCTTCATAGTGACAATTTTCAGCAGCCACTAACATCTTATGGGCATATTTTTTAGCTATATCTAAACAAGTATATGGTACAGCAATACCAAAATCAGCAACATCACAAAGATATGGCTCAACTTTTTCAAGAAAATCTTTGGTTTCTTGACGATTTTTATTCATCTTCCAGTTGCCAAAAATAATCGGTTTCCTCATTTATTTCTCCTCTATAACAGCTACACCCGGAAGTTCTTTCCCTTCCATAAATTCAAGTGAGGCTCCTCCACCTGTTGAAATATGACTAAATCTATCGGCATATCCTGAAGCTTTAGCAGCGCTAACTGAATCACCACCACCAATTGTAGAATTACAATCATCAAGTTCAGCAATTGCTTCACATATTGCCATTGTACCTTTTTTAAAAGCTTCTTTTTCAAAGACACCCATTGGACCATTCCAGAATACGGTTTTACTACCCTTTAATTCTTCTTTGAATTTCAGAATGGTTTTTGGACCAATATCTAAGCCCATATAGTCATTTGGTATCTTATCAATATCAACAACTTTAATATCTTTAGGTTCTTCTAAACTATCAGCAACAATAACATCGATAGGTAATATTAATTTACCATTGGCCTTTTTAAGGCAATTATTAGCAACTTCCAGCTTACCATCTTCAACAAGTGATTTACCTACTTCTATTCCTTGAGCTTTTAAGAAAGTAAAAGCCATGCCTCCACCTACTAATACCTTATCAGCAATCTTTACCAGATTTTCGGTAACGCCAATTTTATCAGAAACTTTAGCTCCACCCAAAATTGCTACAAAAGGATGTCGAGGATCATTTAAATTTTTAGATAAAGCATTTAATTCTTTTTCGACTAAAAAGCCAATAGCATTCGGTAATAAAGCTGCTGTTCCGACATTTGATGCATGAGCACGATGCAATGTTCCAAAAGCATCCGTAACATATAAATCAGCTAATGATGCCCAATAAGCACTTAATTCAGGATCGTTTTTAGTCTCTCCCTTTTCATAACGGGTATTCTGCATTAAAAGTGCTTCACCATCTTTTAAGTTATCAATAGCTTCTTCTAATTCTTTACCTCTTGTATAAGGTACATATTTTACTTTACCTGGCAATAATTCTTTAAGACGGTTAGCTACTATTACCATATCATTAGTTTGTTTATCAATACTAGTCTTGGTTTCGTCTTTGTGATTAATTTTACCAAGATGAGAGAAGAGAATAACTTTAGCATGATGTTTCAAAAGATAATTAATAGTCTTTAGTGCTGATGTTATACGATTATCATCGCTTATCACATTACCTTTATGAGGAACATTAAAATCAACACGAACCAATACTTTTTTACCGCTTACATCTAAGTCTGTAACAAGTTTTTTACTCATATACGTGCCCTCCTCTTCCATTATAAGCCAAAAAGAAAAGAACTCTTTAAGAGTTCTTTAAGCAAGTTTAAATGCTTTGCGATAGGCTTTGATTGTTAAAGGAATGAAAACTAAAACTACTAAGACTTCAGCTATTGGGTAAGCATAGAATACAGCTTCTAAAGAAATATTAGATAAAAGATATGCAGCTGGTACCAAGAATATGATTTGACGCATAATTGATTCCATCATCGATATCACTCCTCTTCCAAAGCTTTGGAAAACAGTGGTTATAACAATCGAAACGGCTGCTGGAATAAAGGATAATGAAATGATTCTTAAAGTCATTTCAGCAATCATCTTTAAGTTATCATTCATTTCAAAGAAACAAAGTAATAAATCAGGGAAGAAATAGAACAAGATAGTACCAATGGCCATAAAGACAGAAGCTGTTGATAAGTATAAGAAGGCGGTCTTTTTATAACGCTCTTTATTTTGAGCGCCATAAGTATAAGAGAGAATTGGCAAGGCACCTTGGTTAAAGCCAAAGACTGGCATAAAGACGAATGATTGCAATTTGAAATATAAGCTAAGTGAAGTAACAGCATCTTCATTAAATTTAACTAAGATATTATTAAGAAGAGTTGTTGTAACTGATGAAATCATATTCATAACCGTTGTTGGTAATGCTACAACGTAGATATCTTTTAATCTTTCTTTTGTAAATTCAATACTCTTCAAAGAGAAATGAACACCATGTTTTCTTCTAATGGCCATATAGCCAATGAAGCATGCAGAAACAATTTGTCCAATAACTGTTGCAATAGCAGCACCTGCAATACCCATTTCAGGGAAACCATAACGACCAAAGATCAAGATTGGATCTAAGATAATATTGATAATAGCTCCAAGTAATTGAGTAAGAGTTGGTACAAGCATATTGCCTTGAGCTTGTAAGATACGCTCAAAGAAAATGGAATAGATTTGGCCAAAGTTAAATAACATGCAGATTATTAAATATTGATAACCAAGATCTATTACTTCAGGTCTTTTAGTAAACAAAGACATAAAAGGTGCTGATAAAAAAATACCAAGTAAAGCTACAATAATATAATGAATTAAAGCTAATACTAAACCTGTACTAGCAACAGCATTGGCTTCTTCTTTTCTTCCTTCGCCTAATCTTCTAGCAACTAAAGTAGCAGTACCGATAGCTCCTCCAAGTGCAATTGATAAAGCAACTTGTTGTAAAGGGTTAGCTAGACCAACCGCAAACATGCCATCGGCTGAATATTTAGAAATATAAATAGAATCGATAATATTGTAAAAGGCTTGAATCAGCATTGAGAAGACTGCTGGTATGCCCATTGAGAATAATAGCTTTTCTATTGGCCAGGTGGCCATCTTATCTTGTTTTGTGCTCATGGCATCTATTGTAACATATTAAAATTAATTTCCGTTATACTAATAGAGATGATTGTAATAAAGAATAGTGAAGCTGAATTTATTGTTGATAAATCACGTTTTATTGCTTATTTATTGGCTGTAAATAGCGAAAATAAAGCTAAAGATTTATTAAATGAAACAAGAAAGAAATATCATAATGCAACCCATGTATGTTACGCCTATCGTATCGCTAACATCGAAAGGAGCAGCGATGATGGCGAACCATCAGGCACAGCTGGTATGCCTCTTTTATTATTTTTAAAGAATAAAGATTTAGATAATGTTTTAGTAATGGTTGTAAGATATTTTGGTGGTATTAAACTTGGAACTAATGGTTTGGTCAAAGCATATTCTAAAGCTGCATCATTAGCTTATGATAATGCTAAAATAGCTGAAGTAATCATGCTTAATAAATATCAAATTACTCTAGCTTATGATGTTGCTGAAAAAATAAGACGTTTATTAATAAAGAATGATCATATATTAGATGTTATATACGATGAAGAAGTAACTATTATCTTTACTGCTGATGAAAATATCTTGAATAAGATTAAAGAAATAACGCAAACTCCTATTAAAGATTTAGGCTTAGTTGCGCTTAATCGACAAATCTTTTAAAATAAACATATGCAAATCTTATTGATGATTTTAGAAAAGATTAATAGTTATACTTTATATGCTTATCTATTATTAGGCTTATTAATTCTTATTTTCTTAATTAAATTATTATTAAATTCTAAGAAATTAAATAAAGAAATTATTAAAGCACAAGATAAAAGTAATGAAATCTTAGCTCAAGCTAATGAAGTTATTGAATCATATACTGCTATTGGTAATTCAATAAGCTCATTTGCTAAGATTATGATGATTATCTCGCTTCTTCGAATGAATAATAAACAAGAAAAGAAAGTCAAAGACAAAAAATCACTCCTTAAAGCTGTTATCAAAACTGCTTACTCCTTATAAAAACCATGTGATTTCTCACATGGTTTTAATTTTCTTCAGCTTTTTGAATTAACCTTTTGCATTTCTTCTCAAAATCAAAACGTGGAAGCATAATAATTGCCCCACAAGCTAAACATTTAATCTTAATATCAGAGCCAAGTCTAACAATTTCAAATGTTTTAGAATTGCTGCAAGGATGCGGTTTTTTCATTTCCACAATATCATTTAATTTATAATCTTTAATCATGTTTGAGTTTATAAGCCTTAATTGTATTCTCTAATAACATCGTAACTGTCATTGGGCCTACTCCTTTAGGAACAGGAGTAATATAACTAGTTTTAGCTTCGACTTCATCAAAAGCTACATCACCCTTTAATTTACCATCAATGCGGTTAATACCGACATCAATTACAATTGCCCCTTCTTTAACATAGTCCGACTTCACAAATTCACTTTGACCAATAGCTGCCACTAAGATATCTGCTTGGCTGGTAATTTCTTTAATATTTTCGGTTTTAGAATGAACAATTGTTACCGTTGCATTTTCTTTCATTAATAGATGGGCTAATGGAATACCAACTAAAGCACTTCTTCCCATTACAACCGCTCTTTTACCACTGATATCAACACCTGTTTCTTTAATTAAAGCCATTACACCAAGTGGCGTGCATGGAACAAAACATTCTTCTTTTAATATCATACGACCAATATTTAAAGGATTTAAACCATCAACATCCTTACTAGGATCTATCATTTCCATAATACGATTGGTATTAATATGTTTTGGTAAAGGCATTTGTACAATTAAGCCATCTATTGATTCATCATCATTGACATCCCTAACCATCTTAACAAGATCTTCTTCACTAATATTTTCATCAGCTTTTAATAAAGTGAATTTAATTCCTATCTCATTACATGCCTTTTCTTTACCACGAATATATGAAAGCGAAGCTGGATTATCTCCAACTAAGATAACACATAATGATGGAGCTCTATTAAGAGAAGAAACTTCGTTTTTCATCTCTTCTTTAAATCTTTTACTAACTTCACTTCCATAAATAATCATTGTTTATACCTCTAAAAGAATCGTTACAGGGCCATCATTGGTGAGACTAATCTTCATATCAGCACCAAAGATACCTTCTTCTACTTTTAATCCTTCTTTGCGTAAACATTCATTGAAATATAGGTAGTCTTCTTTTGCTTCATCTCCTTTTTTAGCTTCGATGAAACTTGGACGATTACCTTTTTTAGCATCCCCATAAAGGGTAAATTGTGAGATTGATAAGATATCACCATTAACTGCATGAATATCAAGATTCATCTTACCTTCAGGATCATCAAAAATTCTTAATTTAGATACTTTTAAAGCCATCTTTTCAATATCTTGATGAGTATCACCATCTTTGATTCCCACAAGTAACATATAGCCTTTTTCTATTTGTCCAGTGATATTACCACCAACTACACAATTAGCATTTAAAACACGCTGAACAACAACTCTCATAATTAACGAACAGTCGCGCCTTCTTTAAGCGAAGAAGTAAGAACTTCAACTTTTTCTTTACCGTTTTCATCAATATATTCAGTAGTTAAAATCATACCCTGTGATTCAATACCACGAAGTTTTCTAGGCTCAAGATTTAATATAGCAACTAAATTCTTGCCAACTAATTCATCTGGTTTATAGAATTCAGCAAGTCCTGACACAATTGTTCTTTCTTGATCTCCAAAACTAAGTTTTAAAACTAATAACTTATCTGCTTTTGGATGCTTCTCACAAGATAAAACTTTACCTACACGCATTTCTAAAGCTTCAAAAGAATCAAAAGCAATATTATCTTTATGTTTAAATTGAGCTTTATGAGCTTCATTTTCGATTAATGATTCTTCAAGCTTCTTTTCTTCTTCTTTTAAAGCATTTAAGACACTTTCATCAATTCTTTCAAATAAAGTCTCTGGATTTTCGACAACTTTATAACTATCATAGCGACCAAAATAGCGATCTTCTAAGCTTTGTGCTGGGACGCCTAATTGTTCATAAATCTTATGGGCTGTATCTGGGATAAATGGCTCAAGTTCAGATGCACACAAACGAATACCTTCCATTAAGGTATATAAAACATCATTTAAACGCTCTTTCTTGCTTTCGTCTTTAGCTAATACCCAAGGCTCATTTTCATCAATATATTTATTTAAACGTGATAAACGGGCAAAGATTAAAGATAAAGTCTTAGGAAGATCTAATTCTTCCATACTATCTTCAGCCTCTTTATCCATGGCATTTAAATAAGCAACAACTTCTTCATCTAAACTTGTATAGTTATCAAACTTATGTAATTCACCATTAAAATATTTATTAGCCATCGAAATAGATCTTTTAACAAGGTTACCTAAAACGTTAGCTAAATCAGAGTTACGACGCTCTAACATTAATTCTTCTGAGAAGTTACCATCAGCACCAAATGGTACTTCTGATAATACAAAGTAGCGAACAGTATCAACGCCATAGTCTTTAATAAAGATGCGTGGATCCTTTGAGTTACCTTTTGATTTAGAAATCTTGCCGCCACCAATCGTTAACCAACCATGGCCATATACTTTCTTTGGTAAAGGGAGACCTAAAGCCATCAACATAATTGGCCAAATAATAGTATGGAATCTAAAAATTTCTTTACCAACTAAATGTAAATCAGCTGGCCAATATTTCTTAAATTTCTCATCATCTTCGCTCAAATAACCTAAAGCTGTAATGTAGTTTGATAAAGCATCAAGCCATACATAAACTGTCTGGTTTGAATCAAAAGTTAAAGGAATGCCCCATTTAACTGAAGATCTTGAAACACAAAGGTCCTTTAATCCTGGTTTTAAGAAATTATTAACCATTTCGTTATAACGACTTTGTGGTTGCATTAAATCGCGATGTTTATCAAGATATGCTTCAAAAGCAGACTGATATTTAGATAATTTTAAGAAATAAGCATCTTCAGTAGTCCAGCTAACATCTCTTCCACAATCTGGGCATTTGCCATCTTTAAGCTGTGCTTCAGTCCAGAATGACTCGCAAGGTGTGCAATACCAGCCTTCATATTTGCCTTTATAAATATCGCCCTGTTCATAAAGTTTATCAAAGATCTTTTGAACACCTAAAACATGTTCAGGATCTGTAGTACGAATGAATTTATCATAGCTTATTTTTAATGAAGCCCATAAATCTTTCGCATTAGCAACAATATCATCAACATATTCTTTAGGCGTTACATTAGCTTCAGCTGCCTTCTTTTCAATCTTCTGACCATGTTCATCAGTACCAGTTAAAAAGAAAACATCATAGCCTCTTAAACGCTTGTTGCGTGATAAAGCATCAGCAATACAGGTTGTGTAGCAGTGTCCAACATGAAGGTTAGCACTTGGATAATAAATTGGGGTAGTAATATAATATGGTTTTTTCTCTGTCATAAACGCTCCTCGAATGAAAAGGATTTTTTCTACATTATGTTTACTATTGTAACATTTTAAATTCTAAGTAGCACTTAGTTACAACTAAAGCCAGCTTCTTTTAAGTGATTAATTGTCTTTTCTAAAGAAATAGCTGAAGCTGAAGTATCATTAATAACGCCTACTTCATATAGTGATTCATGGCTAGCTTTAGTTATATCAATAATTGTATCTTCTATAACTAAGCCTTTTTCTTGGTCTAAAGAATAAGAATAAGTAATACCTTCATGAGCATTATATTTCTCTTTTAGTAAATCACAGGCATTCTTAATGTCTTGGTAATCGATATTATAATAATCATAATCAGTTATCGCATGATAATTAATTTTAATAATATCATCACCCTTAGCTACAAAAGTATTTAAAGAATAGGCTGTTTCATTATCAATATCACCCATCTTACATACCATTGTCTTTTCTTTTGTTTGGCAAGCACTTAAAAGAAATATAGTCATAAGTAATATCGTTTTAATTAATCGCATAAAATACCTCTCTATGATTTTAACATAGAAAAGGCCTGCTCAAAGCAGACCTAAAGACATGAATTTATTTATTGATATTAAGGGCACGCATGGCGTTTAAGACACAAATTATCGCAACACCAACATCAGCAAATATTGCAGCCCACATATTAGCATGACCAATAGCACTAAGTATTAATACCAATATCTTAATCGCTATCGCAAAGATAATGTTTTCTTTAACAATCTTTAAAGTTTTTCTTGAGATATGTATAGCAGTTACAATTTTAGAAATATCATCATCCATTAAAACAATATCAGCGGCTTCAATTGCAGCATCGCTTCCTAAAGCACCCATTGCAATCCCTACATCAGAGCGCATAAGTACAGGAGCGTCATTGATACCATCACCAGTAAAAGCTACTTTGCCTTGGTTTTCATTTAATAATTTTTCAATGATATTAACTTTATCTTGTGGCAATAATTCAGCATAAACTTCATTAATACCAATTTCTTCAGCAACTTCTTCAGCAACATCTTTATTATCGCCTGTTAAAAGTACGGTTTTAGTAATGCCTTCTTTTTTAAGCTTAACTAAAGCTTCTTTGATGTCGCTTTTAATTTCATCACCAATAATGATACGCCCTATTAGTTTCTTATCAATAGCTACATAAACAAGAGTGCCAATAGCTTTATAATCATCAATAATTTCAACGCCATTGGCTAATAATAATTTACTATTTCCAACAAGCACTTCTTGATTATCAATAAGAGCTTTTACACCATGTCCTGCTATCTCTTCAATACCAGTGCAATCGTTTTCTTCTTTAATAACGGCGGCTTCTTTGATCGATTCAGAAATTGGATGATTAGAATATTTCTCACATCTTGCAGCAAGACTTAAGATTTCGCTTTCATTTAAATTTCCATAACAATCAACACCAATCACCTTAAAACTACCTGAGGTTAAAGTACCAGTTTTATCAAAAGCAATAGTTTTGACTTCTGCTAAAGCTTCTAAATAGTTGCTACCCTTAATCAAAACCCCAGCTTTAGATGCGCTACCAAGCCCTGAGAAAAAGGAGAGTGGTACCGATAAAACAAGCGCACAAGGACAAGAAACTACTAAGAAATTTAAGCCACGATAAATCCAAGACTTCCAAATCAAAGGATCTTTAATGCCAATAAATAATGGTGGAATAAGTGCTAAAGCTAAAGCTGAAAAGACTACGATTGGTGTATAGTAATGAGCAAATTTGGAGATGAAATTTTCTGATTTACTCTTTTTAGAAGATGAGTTTTCAACTAAGTCTAAGATTTTACTAACAGTTGATTCTTCAAATTCTTTATTTACTTGAACTTTAATAACACCTGTTTTATTAATACATCCAGAAATTACTTCTTCCCCATTCTTAACTAATCGAGGTTGTGATTCGCCGGTTAGTGCTGATGTATCTAAAAAACTTTCACCATCAATTACTATTCCATCAAGTGGCACTCTTTCTCCTGGCCTAATGGTAATTAAAGTACCAATTTCTACTTCTTCAGGATCCACCTTAATAAAGGCACCATCTTTTTCAATAACGGCATAATCAGGTCTAATATCCATCAAAGAAGCAATTGATTGTCTACTTCTTTCAGAAGCATATGATTGAAACCATTCACCCAATTGATAGAGCAACATAACAGCTGCAGCTTCACCAAAATCACTTAATAAAGCTGCCCCAATGGTTGCAATACCCATCAAGAAATATTCATCAAAGATTTGACCATGGCCGATATTTCTAAAGGCTTTATAAATGACATCATAACCAATAATGATATATGAAATGATAAAGAAGATATCTTTTAAAGGTTCTTTAGTTAATAAAGCTATGATATATAAAATAGCCGAGACGCAAAGACGAATGAGTGTTTTCTTTTGTTTAGCCTTCAACATATAAAACAGTGTCTGGGTCTGCCTTGGAAATCTTTTCTACAGCCTCTTTTAAAATGTCATTCATCTTTTCTTCTGGTGCTTTGATTGTAAGCTTTTGAGTCATAAATGAGATAGTAGCAGATTCTACACCTTCAATTTCACTAATAATACGTTCACATTTTTCAGCACAGTTCGCACAATCTACATCAATTTTAATTACTTTCTTCATATCTATTCCTTCCTTAGTTGAATGGTTATTCAACTGTTCTATAAATATTATATGAATACTTGGATATACTTGCAATAGTTTTATTACTGAAAATTAAAAATGTTTGTTATGATGAAATTGAAGTAACAATTAAAGGTGATAATTATGAAAATGATTAAAAAACTATTGTTTAGTGCAACGGTATTTTTAATTCTTATAGGAGGTTTTATGTTTATTAGAAAACTATTTTTAGCTAACAAACGATTTGAAAAGCCATTAATAAGATTCACATATACCTCAGGTGGCGGAATGGATGGCAGTTATACCAATAAAAGTGTTACTTTAGATGATGATAAAGCAATTATTTATTGTCACTTGCAATATCTATCTATCACACCCAGCACTAAGGAATACTTTGTGGATAAAGAAATTCTTAATGAAATTGAAGAAATATTTTATAAATATAAAATGTCTTCTGGTTTCAATAATTTAAAATTAAGCAATATTATGGTCTATGATGCTCCTACATCTTCTTATTCTTTTAATTTTGGTAATTTAGATTTTGTGAACTTTAATAGTTCGCAAGCGATACCCGATAGAGGATATAAAGCAATTGATGAGATTTTTCAACTAATCAATAGTTATTGTATAGATGATAATAAAATACCCGGCTTAGCTAATGAGACTAGATACTTAGATATCGAAGATAATCAAAGAGCTTTAATTATCTATGATTATGGTTTAAAAAAATTAACTTTCTATATCTTAAATGAGAGCGAAAGCATTGATTATGACTATTCTTATGAGCTCTACTATGAAAATGAATTATTATCTACTAATAAAGATAATCCTATTGAGTTACAAGGAAAGGAATTTATAACCATTAATAAACATGGTGAAGAAAAGTTCATCATCCCTTTAAATGATTATCTAAAAGCTGGTCATTATCGTCTTGTTGCAGGAAATATGAGTGCAGACTTTGAAATTAATTAAGTTTCTTGGATTATAATAATGATATGAATACAGAGTATCTTTATGATGTTTTAGATCAAGAAAAAGTTGATATCGCTAATAATAATAATAAACTTTTAGAAGAAGAAATTGATGGTTTAGCTGATTTTTATAAAGTTATGGGCGATCCAACAAGAATTAGATTACTTAGTGCTTTAGCTGTTGGTGAATTATGTGTTTCCGATTTATGTAATGTGGTAGGTATGAATCGTAGTGCTGTAAGTCACCAATTAAGAATTCTTAAAGCTGCTAAACTTGTGAGTAATAATAAAGCCGGTAAAACTGTTTATTATTCATTAGCTGATGAACATGTTGCTAGTGTCTTTAACTTAACACTTGAACATATTAGAGAAAAAGATTAATAAAGACTCCCTAAGGAGTCTTTTATTTCATTTGTGATTTTAAATAAGCAAATAAGAAAGAAGAAATATCACCATCCATAACTTTAGCAACATTAGTTTCTTCCCATCCTGTACGATGGTCTTTAACCATTGTATATGGGCAAAAGACATAGGATCTAATCTGGGAACCCCATTCAATCTTTCGAAGTTCACCTTTTAGTGCAGCTTCTTCTTTTTTACGCTCTTCTTCCTTCAACATTGCAATTTTAGATTTTAAAATCATCATGCAATGTTCACGGTTTTTAATTTGAGATCTTTCCGTTTGGCAGAAAACAACAATACCAGTTGGAATATGTTTAATACGTACAGCTGAATCGGTTTTATTGATATGTTGACCACCAGCTCCAGATGAGCGCATGGTATCTAATTCCAAATCTTTTTCATCAATAATAACTTCACTATCATCTTCAAGTTCTGGTGTAATTTCAACAGCCGCAAATGATGTATGACGTCTAGCACTAGAATCAAATGGGGAAATACGCACTAAACGATGAACACCATGTTCGCCTTTAAGATATCCATATGCTAAATCACCTTTGATTAATACTTGGCAAGACTTAATTCCAGCATCATCAGCTTCTTCATAATCTAAAACTTCAAAGCCAAAACCATTGTTTTCAGCATAACGTTGATACATGCGATATAACATCATTGCCCAGTCTTGTGCTTCAGTTCCACCAGCACCTGGATGAATTTCAAGAATAGCATTATTGTGATCGTACTTATCACTTAATAAACAATCAATTTCAAACTTCTCAAAGTTATCCATTGCTTCTTTATATTCTTCTTCTACCAATTCTTGAAGTTCAGGATCATTTTCTTTTGTTAATAATTCTACAGAAGCAGATAAATCACTAATTGAAGCTAAATTAGTATCATATTCTTTTTTAGTATTTTTTAATACATTATATTCTTTAATAATAGCTTGTGCTTTTTTAGAATCATCCCAGAAATTAGCTTCATTTTGTTTATCTTCTAAATTTTTAATTTGATTATCTAATTTAGGCAGGTCAAAGAGAGTCGCCCAGCTCTTTGAGCTTCTTTAAGGAAGCGGCTAGGCTCTGTTTCATTTCATAAATTTCCATCTTATTTCTCCTTTACAACAACAATTCTTACATTATTGCAGAATGTTACAACATCACGGCTAATAGTATTCATCATATTCTCAAATAATTCATATCCTTCATTAACATAAGCTTGTAAAGGATTATCTTGAGCATAAGAACGTAAATGAATACCTTCTCTTAATTTAGCCATAATATCAATCTGATTCACCCAAGCACGGTCAAAGAGGCGTAAAACAGCTTCTTTTTCTTTAGGCAAAATAGAATTTCTTAAAGGCTCAATCTTTTCTTCATAAACTGACCAAGCTTTGTCCGATAACATCTTGCTAACTTCATCAGCTTTCTTATCTTTTAAATCATCAATGGTAAGAGGAGTATTGAGATTGAATTCTTTTAAATATTTCAATAAACCTTCAAGGTCTAATACTTCCTTTTTACCATCATGGCTTACATAATCATCAACAGCACTCTTATATACACGATCAAACATTGTTTTAACAACTTCATGAACATCATCATTTTCTAAGATAAAGTTGCGTTGTTCATACATTGTTTCTCTTTGCTGTGCCATAACATTATCAAAATCGAGTAAAGTCTTACGACTATCAAAGTTCATACCTTCAACTCTTTTTTGTGCTGATGAAATTGATTTAGTGATTAATTTATTCTCAATAGCTTCATCACCCATCTGTTTAAATAAAGCTTGAACACGCTCAGTTCCGAAACGAACCATTAAATCATCTTCAAGAGATACATAGAATTGTGAATAACCTGGATCCCCTTGTCTACCGCTTCGTCCACGTAATTGGTTATCGATACGTCTAGATTCATGACGCTCTGAGCCTAAAACTGCTAGTCCTCCAAGAGCTTTTGATTCATCACTTAATTTAATATCAGTACCGCGACCAGCCATATTAGTAGCAATAGTTACAGCTTTAACTTGTCCGGCATTAGCGATAATTTCAGCTTCTCTTGCATGGTTTTTCGCATTTAATACTTCGTGTTTTATATGACGTTGTTTAAGCATTTTAGAGATGATTTCTGATGTCTCAACTGCAATTGTACCTACAAGTACTGGTTGTCCTTTTTCATTTAATTCACACACTTTATTTACTAAAGCTTCATATTTAGCTCTTTTAGTACCAAAAACAAGGTCTGGTAAATCAACTCTTGCGACTGGTCTATTAGTAGGAATAACAGTAACGCGCATATTATAGATTGATAAGAATTCTTCTTCTTCAGTTTTAGCAGTACCTGTCATACCAGCTAATTTTTTATAAAGACGGAAGAAGTTCTGATAAGTAATTGTAGCCATGGTGATTGTTTCTTGGTGAATGGCAACATTTTCTTTCGCTTGAATTGCTTGATGTAAACCATCAGAATATTCTCTTCCTGGCATTTTACGACCAGTATTTTGGTCAACAATAATTACTTCATTTCCTTCTACAACATATTCAACATCACGATGCATAATGTAATTAGCTTTTAAAGCTTGTTGAATATAATGAACTAAAGCAGCGTTTTCAATATCAAAAAGGTTATTAACTCCAAATTTCTTTTCAGCTTTAGCTACACCTTGTTCGGTTAATTGAATAGCGCGTGTTTTAATATCAATAACATAATCATCTTCTTCATTTAAGTGTTTAACAAATGAATCAGCTTTAATATATTGACCGGCAGTTTGTTTTTCACCACCAGAAATAATTAATGGTGTACGTGATTCATCGATTAGAATGGAGTCAACTTCATCAATCAAGGCGAAGTTTAAAGGTCTTAAAACACGATCCTCAATACGAGTCACCATATTGTCTCTTAGATAATCGAAACCCAATTCTGAGTTAGTGGTATAAGTAATATCACATTCATAAGCTTTTCTTTTTTCAGCTGGTGTTAATCCATGAAGATTTAAACCAACAGTTAAGCCTAAGAATTTATAGATTCTTCCCATCCATTCAGCATCACGTGACGAAAGATATTCATTGACCGTTACAACGTGTACGCCTTTTCCTTCAAGGGCATTAAGATAAACTGCCATAACTGATGTAAGGGTTTTGCCTTCACCAGTCTTCATTTCAGCAATATCGCCACGATGCATAACATATGCACCTTCAAGCTGTACAAAGTATGGATATTCACCAATTGCTCTCTTTGCTGCTTCTCTTACAGTTGCGAAAGCTTCACATAAAATGTCATCTAAAGTTTCACCATTTTTTAAACGTGACTTAAATTCATCAGTTTTAGCACGTAATTGTTCATCGGTCATTTGAGCCATTGTTTCGGCATAGCCTTCAGTTGGCTTAACAGCTTTTTCAATAGCATTCAATTCTTTTACTTCAGTATTGAATAATTTGTCTAAAAATCCCATATCATTGCCTCCAAAGCACTTTAATCATTATAACATAGCTATCAAAACTCACGATATTTACTGGTTTTTTAAAGATAATGTTACAATCACAATTTCTTTAACTAAAGGTTTTAAACATTTAATTGCCCCTTGTAAGGAAGAACCTGTCGTTAAAACATCATCAAATAATAAAATCTTATCACTAGGTTTAAATTTAGATATCGGATAATAATTATCAATCATCTTTTCCCTTTCTTTAGCATTTTTACCTCTTTGACTTAATTCTTCTTTCATGCCAATTGTTTTACTTTTTAGTTTTAAATTGCTTGTTATTAAATTTAAATGATTAAAGCCCCTTTTTCTTTCTTTTTCTCTGGTTGATGGGATTAATACTAAATAATAGTCATGATATAAAAGATTAAGATAGTTTTCATAAGGCTTTAAAAAGATAGGATATAACGCTTCATCAAAGGCTTCTTTATATTGGATAAGCATGCTTTTAAATAAAGATTCATCATCGTATTGATAAAAGGATATTATTTTATAATCTAAATATTTATTTTTTCGCAGTTTGCCTTTCATTTCTTTGCGACAATTAAGACACAATTCGTCCTCACTTAAAAATAAACTAATGATATTTTCTTCAACTAGTGGTTTTTGACAATATAGACAGCGCTTCAAGATTAGCCTCCCTTATGCTTTTAAAACATCTATAAGCTTTAATATTTATAAAATTACTAATAATAGTTACTTGGCCTTTGGGATTATGAAAGTTACGCCCTGCTCTACCACACATTTGGATTAAAGAAGATTCATCAAAAATATTGTCAACAATAACTAAAATGAGTACATCAGTATCATTTACCGTGATCCCTCTTTCAAGTAAAGAAGTAGCTATGATTACTCTCTTTTGACCACTTTTAAACAATTCAATATTTATTTCTCTTTCTTTTAAATCAGAATAAGCATATGTAATATCAAAGAAATTCTTATACAACTTATATAATCTTTCAGCATCTTTTTTACGAGGTACAAAAATAATTAAAGGATTATTTTGCCTTTTAATTATTTTATATGCATGTAACAGCATGACTAAATAAGGCTCATATATCAACTTAGGCTCAATAAGTGGTTTAAGATGTGGTCTTAAAGGTAAAAATACTTTTTGCAGCTCTTTATTGGCAATCTTTTCTTTTAATTCATCATCTAATGTTGCAGTTGAATATAGAATTACTCCTTTAGCAGCATGTTTGGTGATATTTATAAGCACTTGATCTCCTTTTAAAGGGTAAGCATCAGCTTCGTCTATTACTAATAAATCGAATGTTTTAGGATAACGATATAGTTGATGGGTTGTGCATAATACTAAATCAGCAACCAGTTTCTGGTGATGTCCGCCATATACTGCTACAATATCAATTTCTTTAAACATTCTTCTAAAACGCTCTTCTAATTCAATTACTACTTCTCTTCTTGGAATTGCATAACACACTTTCTTGTTGCGCTTTAGAAAATCATTAATTGCAATTGATGCGATTTCTGTTTTACCAGCTCCTGTAACACAATATAAAACGGTATCCTGTCCCTTCTTTAATAAATCTAAGGTTTTATTAGCTGCTTCTTTTTGATACTTTGTAAGCTCATATTTAAGCTTTAAATTAACCTCTTTATTGCTAAGTTTATAATTAAACGGTTCTTCATCTTCTTCGATCAATAAACGACTAAAACGAATGCAGCAACGGCAATAATAGCCTCTTTGTGTTTTATAGAATAATGAAGGATCTTTATTTCCACATCTTATACATTCCATTCATCTTTATAATTGTTTAAAAATTATAAAAATCCTAAAAGAAAAGACAGCTTTAGCCGTCTAAATCTTCAGGATATGTAATTTTAATATTAGTCAAAGACCCCTCAACTAGTTTTACATCTCTTTTAGTTTCAATAAGGGATGCATCGTCGCTATAAACACCATCAAGCTCCTTATAACAAGCTAACAATTCTTCCCTAATAAAAGCTTGTGGTGTAAAAGCCATATAGAGCTTTTCTCTTCTTGGCGTTTCTTTAATTATGCCATTATCGACAATCTTAATTGTATCTTTAACCGCATGGCCCAATATTGCTGCTCCATATTCAATTAAAGCTGATTTAAGTTTTTCTAAATCTTCTTTTAATAAATATGGCCTAGCACCATCGTGAATTAAGACATATTTTTCATGAGCTTTAACTAAGCCGTTATAGACACTATTGGTTCTCTCTTTGCCATTTTGAGCGATAACTAATTTATCACTTCTAAAATCTATTTCTTTTAAATCTTCATTACTTATAACCAAGATTATTCTTTTGCAATCTTCATCCTCTTCAAATATCTTATAAGCATGATAAAGAATAGAATGGCCATCTTTTAAAGGATGTAATACCTTATTATGTGATAAACCACATCTTTTACCTTTACCACCAGCTAAAAGAATGACATCATAATTCATATAATCTCCTATTTTGAAGTATTAACTACTTCATAACCTAAATATGCTGCTTTACTCTTGCCACCATCAATTAAGCGTAAACATTCTTTTAAACATTCACTACCTAGCATCTTATAGTCAACATAAACAGTATAGAAGCTACGTTTAACAGTTTTAGCTAAAGATAAGTCACCGAAGCCACTAATCGCATTCCGCTTATTGAAAATATTGGATGCCGAAATCGCTTTATAATCAGTAGCAGCAATGATCTTTTTAAAAGGAATGGCTTCTCTTTCGATAGCTTCGATAATTTCTTTTTCATCTGCTTCAAGATAACGCGATTGCAAGTCAAGTTTATATTCTTCGGCTAATTTAATCATACCTGCTAATTTTAAATCGGCTACATATCTTGTTTTATCATCAGTAAGATAAAGAATACGCTCTTTTCTTCTAACAATTAAAGCCGCAACATCTCTTTGAGCTTTTGTATAATCAATACCAATATAGCTAATATCATCACCTTCAAAATAAGCATCAGTAAAGACCATATAGTAAAGATGTAAGCTCATTAAATATAGTAGCTTTTCATCATCTTTGCGCATATTAAAGACAATAATTGCCTGTGGTTTATATTCTTTAATACGAGCAACAAATTCTTCTTTTTCTCCTGAAACATAATCACCATATAAGACATCAATGTGCACATCTTTGATTGCAAAAACACCTTCTAAAAAAGAACCGATTTTTTCTTTATCTTCAATTTCAGGATTAAGCGAAGAGATATAAACTAATACTCTTTTACTTTTGGTTGATGCATAACTTAAAGCAATCGGGTTAGGCACATAATCAAGCTCTTTAATAGCAGCTTTAACCTTTTCTCTAGTCTTTAATGAGATTGAAGGATATCCACGAATAACTTTTGATACGGTTCCAATTGATACACCAGCTTTTGCAGCAACATCTTTAATATCAGCCATGACGACCTCTTTTCTGATTTAACCGGCGTATCTTTTTAAGCCTTTTTTCTAATAATTGATAATCTTTTATCCGATATTCCCAATTGGGCGAAAAAGTAGTACCTGGAGTATTAATTCTTTTATTTTCTTTAAGTAAATCAATAATCGATATGATAACTAATTTCGCTTTTAAAGAAAGAGCATAATCGATGCATTGATCAACAATATCTTTTTCATTAGAAATCTTAAATAATTTATGTAATCTATTTTTAGTATCAGAATCAAGAGTTTTATACCATGCGATAAAAGACTCATTATCATGAGTACCAATATAGACAATTTCATTATTAATTGATGGTTTAAACATCTCAAATTCTAAGACATGCATTCCCGCTAAGCGATAATAATCTCTTAATGTTCTTACTTCTTCTCTAATATCGCCTAAATCTTCAGCGATTAATTCAATCGAAGGATATTGTCTATAAAGCTCATTAAAGAAATTATAACCATCATTTATAACCCATTCACCATTAATAGCTGTATCTTCTTTAGCTTCTATTTGATAATAAGTATCATAAGCTCTAAAATGATCTAACCTTAAAATATCATAGAGCTCACTATTATAAGCTAATCGATCTAATAAAAATTGATAATTATGTGCTTTTAAATAATTCCAGTCATAAATAGGATTGCCCCATCTTTGCCCTGTTTTGGAAAAATAATCCGGTGGTACTCCAGCTACTTTTGTAGGATTACCCTTATCATCTAACAAGAAACATTGGCGGTTAAAATAAACATCGCTTGAATCAAGTCCTACATAAAATGGAACATCGCCAATTAATTTAATATTAAGTTTTGAAAGATAAGCTTTAAGTTTCTTAAACTGTTTAAGCAAAATATATTGGGCAAAGATATGATAAGCAATGATATGAAGATAAGGTTTTATTACATCTGGATTCCGATTAATTCCAAAATCAATAAATTCTTTACGCCATGATATCCAACATTTATGCCCTTCTAGCTCACGCATTGTAACGAAGATAGCATATTCTTGAACCCAGGCTAAAGTTGTAAAGTTACGATATTCATCATTAACTTCAAAGCGTTTAAATGCTTTTTGAAGAGCTTCTCTTTTCATCTTACGAGCAGCATCATAATTAACTGTTGGTGAATTAAATTTAGGATAATCATCAATTAGACCATCATTTTTTAATTCTTCTAATGATAGATAAATTTCATCAATCGCATTAGATGATAAAGGTTGATATGGTGAATTACCATATCCTAGAGGATTTAAAGGTAAAATCTGCCAACAAGAAAAACCAGCTTTTTTAATAAGTTCAGCAAAGCGATAGGCAGCAAGAGAAAAACTTCCAATGTGACCATTAGAAGGAAGAGAAGATATAGGCATCAATACAGCAGACTCTCGCATATTTTTATTTTCTATCTTTTAGCTTCATCCGTCAATTTCGTGTGCTACAATGGCCTTGAGGTACAATATTATGAAATCATTTTGGCAAGAATTTAAAACTTTTATCTCTCGTGGCAGTGTCCTTGATCTAGCTATTGGTATGGTTATGGGTTCTTCTTTTACTTCAATTGTTAAATCATTAGTTGATGACTTAATTATGCCTATCGTTGGGATTGTACTTGGCGGTACAAGTTTTACAAGTTTATCTATAACAATACTTGGCGTTCAAATTACATATGGCAATTTCATTCAAGCTATTGTTAACTTCTTAGTTATTTCTTTATTCCTCTTTATGACTGTTAAAGCCATTAATACTTTAAAGAAGATTGAAGAAGATAAATTCTCAATTAAAAAGGAAGAAGAGAAGAAAGAAGAGAAGAAAGCTGCCGATATCGTTCTTCTTGAAGAAATTAGAGATTTATTAAAAGAAAATAAAGAAGAAAGTGAAGAAAAGACAGAAGAAACAAAAGATAAATAAAGCCTCGAGTAACGAGGCTTTATTTTATTATGCTGCTTTCTCACACTTTCTTAAAATCTTAGGGAAGATAATTAAGAAGACAATGGTTGAAACAATTGGTCCACAAATATCGCCAAGTGCTGATGCATAAACTGCACCAACAGGCCCAAAGAAAGCTGGAAGAACAAAAGTAGAACCAATCATAACTAATTTTCTATTGAATGATAAAAGTGAAGCTTGAACTGGGAACCCTAAAGCTGTTAATCCATCAACAAAGACATATTGAGTACTTAATAAAACAATTGGCGCAATAGAAATCTTAAGATAATGGGAAGCTAAATCAATTAAAGCTTCATCTGGTGTAAATAATGAGCACATAAATCTAGAGAAGAATATTGATAATAAGAAGCAAAGAGAAGTAAAAGCTAGACCCCATACAAAGATAATCTTTTCGCTTCTTTTAACTCTTTCAGCATTACCAGCACCATAGTTATATGATAATAAACCACCAGTACCACCACTAATACCAAGTAAAGGCATGGTAACAAGCTGAATTAATGAACAACAAATTGTATAAGCACTAATGCATTGATCAGCATTTATACCAGCTGCTCTTTTTAATGCGGAATTGATTGCGATAATAACAATTGAATCAGTCATATAGATTAGAAATGGTGAGAAACCATATAAAGCAATCTTGCCAATACAATTAAAATCAGGCTTATCTAACTTAATAGATAAACGGCTACGAGTGCCAAACATAAATAAGAGATTAAGAATGCATGATGCACATTGAGCAATAGCTGTTGCAATAGCTGCTCCTCTTATTCCCATATTGAATTTAAAAATAAAAATAGGATCTAATACAACATTAATAAAAGCGCCAAGACACATTGAAATCATTGAAACATCCGAGAAGCCTTGAGCAGTAATAAATTGTGCTAAACCAGTACCAATAATTGCAAATACAGAACCAATAAGATAAATCTGCATATAACTTTCACTTAGTGGCAAAACCGATGGGGTTGCACCAATCAAAAGTAAGATTTGTTTTAAGAAAGCTAAGCAAATTAAAGGAATTATAATTCCAAAAAACAATAGCATGATGAAGGCATTGTTTAATATCTTTTGAGCATCATCTTTTTTTCCTGCACCAAGTCTCATCATCATAATTGGAGCGCCACCAACACCTACAAGATATGCTGGAGAAGAGAGTAATGTAATAAGTGGTGCAGCAATACCAATTGCACCTAGTGCAATATCTCCTCCGCTTGGTAAATGGCCAATATAAACACGGTCAACAATTGAATAAAGGACATTTACTAACTGTCCTGCCATTGCTGGTAAGGCTAAACGAGCAACGAGTGATTTTTCGCTTTCCTGAGCAAGATTTAATGTTCGCATACGCTTAACTATACACCTTTTTAAAATAAAAAGAAGATGCTAGAAAGAAGTCAATTCTTTAAAGCTCATCTTCTTATCAGAAAGGCTAATATCACCAATTATATGATCAGTAATAAGGATGGTATCTAATCCCATATTCTTAGTTGGAATGATATCTTCATCTACATTATTACCAACCATTAAGATATCATTAGTCTTTAAATTAAATCTATTTATTACCTCAAGATAATACTTAGGATTAGGTTTAGTATAATGACTGTTTTCATAAGTAGTGATATGTTCAAACATCTCTTCTTTTAAACCTACAAAAGCCATTCTTTCGATAACTGCTACTTCAGGAAATAAAGGATTAGTCAAAAGATATAATTTCTTACCTTCTTCTTTTAACTTATCAATCCAAGGTAATAGATAAGGGTTTGCTGAACATGCATTAATTGTACTTTTGAAGTCTGTTTCATAATAATGATTAAAGGAAGTAGCTATTTCTTTAATATTAAAATTATTAAATCTTTGATGGAAATTATCCCATAAGACTTCTTCATTAGTTTTATTACCGTCATTTTGATACATCAGTTTAACACCCTGCCAAATAGTCTCTTGAAGTGTTTTAGGGTCTATACCATGATTTGTATAAGCATATTTACTTAAGCTTGTTAAATAAGCTTTTAAGAATTCATCTTCATTCATTGGTAATAAAGTGCCATCTAAGTCAAAAAAGATATTTTGTTTTGTTATTGACATAAATCTTTTACCTCAGCATTTAAATATTTTAATAGTATATCTTTATCAACTACCAAACCAATACCCATCTTGCCACCTGATATTTCAATCTGTTGATGATTATTTACTTCGATATCAAAATAGGTTTTATGTTTAGCTATAATACCAACTGGTGATACTGAGCCTCTTTCATAGCCTACTTTTTTAAGTAAGTCTTTAACATGAACCATTTCTAATTTCTTAACACCTATTTCACTGGCTGCTTTTTTAAGATCTAATTCTTTAGCAATTGGTATAACCATAATGTATAAATCATGTTCATGAAATAAAGCTAAAGTTTTATAAGTTTCTAAAGGATCTAAATTTAATAAATTAGCTACTTTTCCCCCTGAAAAATCTTTTGCATCAATTTCATAATTTAATGTTTGATAACTAATTTTAGCTTTATCAAGTTGACGCATAGCATTTGTTTTATTCATTTTAAGACCTCTTTATATTTCCTTAGATAATCATTTTTTATTGGAGAAGTTAAAGTTATCATCTCTTCTTTTAAAGGATGATAGAAAGATAATTGATAGGCCGTTAATGCCATATCATCATAGTTTTTATCTTTAATACCATATAAAGGATCATTGATAATTGGAAAATGATGATAAGACAAATGAACTCTTATTTGATGGGTTCTACCGGTTTCTAAAGTGCATCTAAATAATACTTCTTGTTTATTGAAGGCGACTGTTTGAACATGAGTGATGGCTTCTTGCCCTGTTTTTGATACTCTTCTTTTATGAGCATCATGACGGTCTTTACCAATCTTATCTTTAAAACAATATTCTTTTAAAGGCTTATTTTTTGTTTTGCATAATGCATAATATACTCTTTTAATATCTTTTCTTTGTAATGCAACATCAATATAAGGCTCTAAAATTGGTGTCTTTAAGAAAAGAACTAATCCATCAGTTAAATAATCAAGACGATGAGCAGCTTGAACTTTATAACCAACTGTTTTTGAGACTAATTCTGTTAAAGTAATATCATTATTGCCATCAGAGTGAACTAGTAATTCTTTAGGTTTATAAGCAACCACAAAAAATTCATCTTCATAAACAATATCAGCTAAGCCTTCTTTAGGACACATAATATAATGTAAAGGAATCTTTAATTCTCCATCAAATAGAGGATTATTAATAATCCTTTCATCATTCAAAGTAGCTTCATTTAATAAAGAATAGATTAATTTACGTGATGGAAACAAATCTTTTAGTTCTTCTTTTATCATCAAACTACTTTTCTTAGATAAAACTAAAGTATCATCGATAACTTTATAAAACATAGCTCAATTATATAAAAAAATTACCTACATAAGTAGGTAATTTATCTTATTGATCTAAAGCTTTAGAAAGTGATTCATGATTTGATACTGCTGTGATTAATCTTGCGAGCATACCAGCAATTGATAAAACCTTAACTTTAGTTAAAGTAGCTTTAGCTTCTTCAGTTAATGGAATAGTATTTGTAACAACCATTTCTTTAATGCATGATTTTTCAATCTTTTCAGCAGCATTTGATGAGAATACTGGATGGACAATTGCACAACGAATTTCTTTAGCTCCCTTACGCTTTAAAAGTTCGCAACATGCAACTAAGCTTCCAGCTGTATCACAAATATCGTCAGCAACAATAGCAATCTTGCCGTCAACATCACCAATAACATTAGTAGCTTCAGCAACGTTTGGTTTTGGACGTCTCTTATCAACAATAGCTAAACCACAACCCAGTCTTTCAGCTAATTCTCTAGCACGAGTAGTTCCACCGTGGTCTGGTGATACAACAACTGTATTAGCTAAATCAAGGTCTTCTTCATTTAGGAAATAGTCAGCAAACATTGGCATTGATGTAAGGTTATCAGTCGGGCAATCAAAATAGCCTTGAATCTGAGCGGCATGAACATCCATCATGACAACACGATCTACACCAGCTGCTTCAAGCAAATTAGCTACAAGTTTAGCAGTAATTGGCTGGCGTGGACGAGCCTTACGGTCTTGTCTTGCATAACCATAATATGGAATTAAGCAAGTAACTTCCTGAGCTGAAGCTCTTTTCATAGCATCAACCGCAATTAATATTTCCATTAAATGTTCGGTTGTTGGAGGACATGAAGATTGTAAAAGATAAACCTTCTTACCTCTGACACTCTCTTCTGGTTCAACAATAATTTCGCCATCTGCGAAATGTTTAACAGATAATTTCCCTGGTTGAATGCCTAACTTTGTACAAACTTCTTCAACTAGATCTAAGTTAGCAGTAAGGCCAAAAACCATAATGTTGTTTTCCATTTCCCCTATCTCCCTTTTCGTGTTTTGTTCCATTTCAATCATACATCTTTATCAGTCTATTTTGACATTAAAAAAATATATTTTAAAGTAAAGGCTTCGTCTTTCGTACAAAATAGCCTTTTTTTCTAAAATAAAGATATGCTTCTTCAATCTTTTTCTCATCTTTCGATAACGCAAAGATGCAAGAGCCACTGCCACTCATTAAAACTTTATCAAAGTTAAAACTTTCCATCTTATCTTTCAACTTCTTGATTTTTGGCTGAATGATGAAAGATGGCTCTTCAAGTGAATTCTTCATTAAAGATAAAGAGCCTTCATAATCGCCAACAATTAATTTCTCTTTTAATTCTTTAACTTCGGTATGAATTAAGCCTGCTTCATTTAATTTATTAAATGATTGTTTTGTAGATACTCCTGCATGTGGTTTAACTAACAAGACATAAAAAGGAGTATTTATTTCAAAGAAATCTAATTTTTCACCAATACCGGTCACAAGTGCTGGTTTATGGTAGTAACAAAATGGCACGTCAGCACCAATAGATAAACAAGCTTTTTTTATTTCTTCTTCATTCATTTCAATATGACATAATTTTGAAATAGCACGAACAATAGCTGCTCCATCACTACTTCCACCAGCTAAACCAGCACGAGATGGAATGTGTTTTTTTAAATCAATTGTGAAATTCTCTTTGATACCATAAGTTTCTTTCATATAATGCACAGCTTTGACGATTGTATTCTTTTCATTAAAACATAACCACGATTCATTACTGCTATAACGCATGAAATGGGCTATTTTAATATCAATTTCATCATAGAACTGTATAGGTATCATAATCATTTCTAAATCATGATAGCCATCACTTCTTTTAGCTACGACATCAAGCGCAAGATTAATTTTGGCATAGGCTCTTTCAATCATGGAGAACCTCAAAAAACTTCTTATAATCTTTTAATTCTATTTCTTGTGGTCTAATACTATCTTTAAAACCACATTCTTTATAAGCTTCATCAAGTTTGCCATTATCATAATGACCTTTTAAATTATTACGTAAGGTTTTTCTTCTTTGGGCAAAACATAATTGTAAGAAAGGATAGAATTCTTTCTCATATTCACGATTTCTCTCATTTATTGGCATTAATTCTAAAACCACCGAATCAACTTCAGGCCGCGGATAATAACATCTACTAGGTACTTTCATCAATTCTCTTATTTGATAGCGATCCTGCAAAATCAATGATAATGCTGCATAATCATTGGTATTAACTTTCGCTTTCAAACGATCTCCAACCTCTTTTTGCATCATCACAACCATCTTCTTAATCTTTAAGTCAGAATCAATTACTTTGAATAATAAAGGAGTTGTAATGTAATAAGGAAGATTGGATACAAAGACAATTTCTTCATCCTTAAATGGCAAGGTATCTAAATCTAGCTCTAAGAAATCTTGCAAATATACTTCCAAATTTGAATAATCTTTTAATTCATTTTTTAATACCGGTACTAATTTCTTATCAATTTCATAAGCATATACTTGTTTAGCATTTTCACATAAACATTGAGTTAAAGAGCCAATACCAGGTCCTACTTCAAGACAAATATCATCTTTAGTCACAGCATTAGCAGCAATATTTTCAACAATATTAGGCTCAATTAAAAAGTTTTGGCCAAAACGCTTCATTGCATGAAGTCCATATTTATTTAAGATTTCATCGGTTTTAGTCTTTGTTGCGATCTTTTCCATTAAGAGCCTCCTTAATATCTTCTTTGCTAAGTCCTAACATATTAATTCGTTTAAGCAATGTCTTACCACTACATGTACCTAAAGGATATACTCTACTAAGCTTTTCACGTTTAATAGAAGCATCATTTTTACCACTTAAGCCAAGTTCAAATAAATCCTGCATATTTAAACCTTCTTTTACCTCTTTGTAAGTAAGCAAAGAAGCAAGAGCTTTTTCTAATACTTCTTTTTCAGCATGTTCCACACCTACTTTTTTAGTAGTACGAGCTTCTTTCTTATCCACAAAAGCATTCTTTAGTCCTGGTATCGCTTCATTGATTCTTTTACGAATATTCTCCCCTGGTGTATCAGGATCTAAAAATAAAATAAGTTCTCTTTTCTTCGCTAATTCTTTTAGATAGTTAAGCTTTTCTTTGCTCATTCCAGCTCCGCCAGTTTCAAATGTTTCCACATCAAAATACCTTTTTAGGCGGGCTGTATCGTTTTTTCCTTCAACAACAATTAACTGATTTATCTTTTTCACCCTATTATTATAAAGAAAAACTTTTACAAAATCATTTTTCGTGTAATATATAAGAGTGTTTTTACGGGAGGATCTTTGTATGGAAAGAAATGTAGGAACCATCTCAAGAGGTATCCGCTGTCCTATTATCCGTCAGGGCGACGATTTGCCTTCTATTGTTACTGAATCAATTCTTAAGGCTTGTGAAACAGATGGTATCAAACTTAGGGATAAAGATGTGGTTGCAGTAACAGAATCTATCGTTGCGAGAGCTCAGGGCAATTATGCATCTATCGATGCGATTGCTAAGGATGTCAAAAATAAATTAGGAGGAGAAACAATTGGTGTTATCTTCCCTATTCTATCCCGTAACCGTTTTGCGGTTTGCTTAAAAGGTATTGCTCGTGGTGCTAGAAAAATTGTTTTAATGTTAAGCTATCCATCTGATGAAGTAGGTAACCACTTAATTAGTTATGATCAATTAGATGCTGCTCTTGTTAATCCTTATACTGATGTTTTAACACTTGAAAAATATCGTGAATTATTTGGTGAAAATGTTCATCCATTTACTGGTATTGACTATGTTTCATATTATGAAAATTTAATTAAAGGAGAAGGAGCCGAAGTTGAAATTATCTTCGCTAATCGCCCTCAAACAATCCTTAACTATACTAAGAAAGTCTTAACTTGTGATATTCATACACGTGCACGCTCTAAACGTTTATTAAAAGAAGCTGGTGCTGACACTGTATTAGGTTTAGACGATATCTTAACTGAATCTATTGATGGCAGTGGTTTCAATGAAAAATACGGTCTTCTTGGCTCTAACAAAGCAACTGAAGACATCATCAAACTCTTCCCAAGAGAGGGCAAAGAATTTGTAAACAAAACTCAACAATTACTTGAAGAAGCATGTGGTAAAAAGATTGAAGTTATGATTTATGGTGATGGAGCTTTCAAAGATCCACAGGGTAAGATTTGGGAGCTTGCTGATCCAGCTGTATCTCCAGCCTATACTTCTGGATTATCTGGTACACCAAATGAATTAAAACTTAAATATCTTGCTGATAACGACTATAAAGAACTTAATGGTGCTGAACTTAAAGATGCTATTAAGGAAAGAATTAAGAGTAAAGATGCTAACCTCTATGGCCAAATGGCATCTGAAGGAACAACTCCTCGCCAGCTTACTGATTTAATTGGTTCACTTTGTGACTTAACTTCAGGTAGTGGTGATAAGGGTACACCTATTGTCTTAGTTCAAGGTTACTTTGATAACTATGTAAATGATTAAACCGTGTTTTCACGGTTTTTTTATTGCTTAGTATTAAATGTTATATACTAGTTATATATGAAAAACTTAGCAGAACTAGCTCAACGTGAAAAAGGCAAGTCACGTCACAAAAAAGCTCTCATTGTCATAATTGTTATATTTGCCATCATTGCGATTTTTAATTTAGCTATTTTTATAACTATTAATAGTCATAATGAATCAGTAGATCCTATACCGGACGATGAATATACAAATACTTTTGTAAGACATGATGAATATCAATACCTTTTAGGACCTGGCACTTATACCATCGGTGAAGATTTACCAGATGGTTTATATGATATTACAGCCGTTAAAGGTGCCGGTCATATTTATGAAGATAATTATGGTAGCGATTATTTCTTCTCGGAACTTGTCGCAAGCAAGGACAGCAAAAAAGATGGTTTTGGTAGCTATAGTGACTACTATACAACCGTAAGTAATCGTTTATTTGAAGATGGTTATAAACTCCGTATTGAAGGGGTTGAAGTTATCGCTAAAACATCTCTTTCAACATTAAAAGAAAATGCCAAAAGAGAAATAAATACTAATGAAACTTATAGTTATGAAAATCCCGAAGAAATGTTAAATGGTGGTCAAGATATCATTTCCGGTACTTATGATATCTATTATGAGGGTGAATATATCAATATTGAGATTGTATATCCTGAAGCTACGAAAAGTACTTTATATTTTTATTACAGTAATGATTCATCTAGCTTTGATATCTATCGCAATGTTGACATCTATGATGGCGTTAAAGTCAAAATTAATGGTGAAGGTAGAGTTACTTTAAAACCTTCAGGTATTGATTCATTATTAATTGAAGAATAAAAAGACGAATAATCGTCTTTTTATTTTGGATTTACATGTACCATAACATGTTTGACTTTAGGAAATTCTTTTTCAATATCATTATGAACACTTTGAGCAATATTATGAGCTTCATTTAAAGATTTATTACCATCAACAAGTATTTCAACATCAACATAAATCTTATTACCGAAAATTCTTGTTTGTAATAAGTCGATGCCTAACACTCCTTCATGTCTATTGATACATGCACTTAATTGTTTTTCGGTTTCTTCATCACAACTATGATCTATCATCTTATCAATTGCATCTTTAAAGATGTCATATGCCGCTTTAACAATAAAAACAAAGATAATCAATGATGCAACTGAATCCATTACTTTATAACCCATTCTAGTTGCTGCAATACCAATAAGGGCTCCAATTGAGCTTAAAGCATCAGATCGATGGTGCCAAGCATCAGCCATTAAAGAACTTGAATCAATCTTTTTAGCATAATATCTGGTATACCAATACATTGCCTCTTTAGAAATAATTGAAATAATAGCTGCAAACATTGCTAGTTTTCCTGGTATTTCAATACTGTTATAATCACCACTAATAATGTTTTTTAAAGCTGTTAATCCAATACCAGCACCGGTGATGAATAAAATACCTGCTAAAATAATAGCAGCAACACATTCAAATCTTTCATGACCATAAGGATGTTCCTTATCAGGCTTTTTGGAAGCCATTCTAATACCGATAATAACAACAAATGTTGAAAAGACATCACTAGCTGAATGTATCGCATCACTTATCATGGCATTAGATTTAGCGATTATACCAGCAATTAATTTTATAATTGATAAAACAATATTACCAATAATAGTAATTGTTGTTACTTTATCGGCTGTCTTTTGAAAGTTATCTTCTGTCATATATCTCCCTTCTTGACTATGATAAAAACCACAATCAGTATCAATTGTGACTACTGTCCTGTGGCTTCCCACTGTCAACAAGTGACCCGACTCCATAATTATACGGTCTGCTCAGTTCGCACTAAATGTATCGTCACATGGATCATATCAGTTTGTCAATTCTAACAATTCTTTTATAATTGAATTTGTAGCTTGGAGGTTACTATGACAAATAGAAAACATATCTTGCGTATCGCTTTAATGGGGCTTTTAGCGGCCTTGGCTTATGTCTCTTTCACTTTCTTAAAGATTAATATTCCAACTCCTGCCGGTTATACTGCTTTCCATTTAGGCAATACTTTCGATGTTTTAGCATCATTATTACTTGGTGGATTATATGGCGGTTTAGCTGGCGCTATCGGTATGGGTATTGGTGATATTTTAGACCCTATTTATATTACCGTTGCCCCAAAGACAATTATTCTTAAAATGATGATTGGTTTAGTGACGGGTTTTGTCGCTCATAAAATATTTAAAATCAGCGAACTTGAAGGTAAGAAGTTAACAACTGCTGTCTTTATATCTTCTACTTGTGGTATGTTGTTCAATTGTATTGGTGAGCCACTATTCTCTTATTTTTATACTTCATTTGTTTTAAATGCCCCAGAAAAAGCTGCTAAAAAGTTAGCTCAATGGAATGCTATAACAACATTTACTAATGCTATATTGGCTGTTATTATCGCATCATTACTTTATTTAGCTTTACGTAAAAGATTTGAAAATAATAATATCATCAAAGAATTAGCACCACGTAAAAAGCAGGATTGATTCCTGCTTTTAATTTAACTCTTGATAACTATCTACCGTTTGAGCAGCTTTGGTTGCTAATTCGACAAATGCTTCTGCTTTACCAAAACCTCTTTCGAATTCATCAACAACCTTGAAGTAGCCATCTTCATAAAGATATAAAAGACGTCCCTTACCTACTCTTAAGACTGCTAACATATGTAAACCTGTAAGATCTGTTTCATTTACTTCACTTACTTCTGCTTCTAAAGCTTTATTAAGAGCTGTTTTGAATTCATTTGCAAGTTTATTAGCTTCGCCACTTTGTTTTTCACCGAAAACGAATTCTTGATTAAAGCCTTCACCATAGAGAAGAGTTGCTTCTTCTAAATGATTTATATAATAATTTGTTAAATCATTATAAGCTTCGATTTTGGATACTGGTACTTTTGGTGCACTAGCACAAGCGGTTAAGAAAAGTACCATGAAAATAGATGTTAAAAGTTTTTTCATTATTCTTTCCCCTTTTAAATATCTAGCTTACTCTAACATCTTTACAAACTTAAAGCAATGTAAAAAAACAGCCTATATTTTAGGCTGTTTAATCAGATAATTGAGCGAATGTTGCAATTACATCTTGTAAGAAATATGGGTTTAAATCTGCATCATTGAATTGAAGATTAACTTTATGTTTTAAAGCTGCTTCAAGTTCTTTTTCAATACCCATCAAAGCATTGAAATTCACTACATCTCCTCTTTCACAATAAAGATCTATAAAAGTATTTTCATCTTCCATACCCATACCATAAGCACCGAATAAGCCATACCAATTAATATTATATTTCTTAAAAATTGGTCTAACGATTTCTTGAATTTCTTTCTGTTTAGCTGTTAATTCTTTTCTTTCTGCCATATTAAAACCTCTTTTCTATATCGCTATTATTATTATTATAGCTAAAAGATGTTAAAATACATTAGTATATGGATAAAATTGCTGTATTGATTCCTTGCTACAACGAAAGCAAGACGATTGAAAAAGTTGTTAAAGATTGGAAAGAAGTATTACCAGAAGCATCTATTTATGTTTATGATAATAACTCCACTGATGGTTCAGATGAATTAGCCTTAAATGCTGGAGCTATTGTTAGATATGAATATCGACAAGGGAAAGGTAATGTCATTAGACGTATGTTCCGTGAAATAGATGCTGAAGCTTATATCATGGTCGATGGCGATGATACCTATCCTGCTGAATTTGGTAGAGATATGGTCAATATGGTGCTTGAGCGTCATGTAGATATGGTTGTTGGGGATCGTTTATCTTCTACCTATTTTGAAGAAAATAAAAGACCATTCCATAATTTCGGTAATTCTTTAGTTAGAAATTCAATCAATGCTCTTTTTCATTCCAACATCAAAGATATCATGACTGGTTATCGTGCTTTTTCTTATCTTTTTGTAAAATCATTCCCAGTTCTTTCTAAAGGCTTTGAGATTGAAACGGAAATGACAATTCATGCTTTAGATAAGAATATGTATGTTGAAAACTTAATTATTGAATATCGTGATCGCCCACTGGGATCTACATCTAAATTAAATACTTATTCAGATGGTTTTAAAGTTCTTCTAACAATTGCTCGTTTATTTAGAAACTATAAACCTTTCTCATATTTTGGTTTAATCGGTGGTTTCTTATGCCTTTTATCGCTTATCTTCTTTATTCCAGTCTTTAATGCTTTCTTAATTACTGGCTTAGTTGAAAAGGTTCCAACTTTAATTGTTTGTGGTTTTACAATGTTAGCAGCTATTTTAGCTTTCTTCTCTGGCTTACAGCTTCAAAATGCAGTATCTAAAAATCGCCAAGACTTTGAAATGGAATTAATCCATATTCAAGATAGCTACAGTGCTAAAATGAAAGAATCATTATGAAACAATGCTGGAAAGGATCTACTCTTTTAAATCCTGAAACACCAGTTTTGGTAAGTTGTGGCACGCTTGATAAGCCAAATATCTTTACTGTTGGATGGTGTGGCACTATATGTACTCGTCCTTCAATGGTTTCAATTTCAGTAAGACCTGAGCGATATTCTTATCATTTAATTAAAGAGAGTGGTGAATTCGTCATTAACTTACCTGCTAAGAAATTATTAAAAGCTGTTGATTGGTGTGGTGTAAGAAGTGGTGCTCAATATGATAAATTTAAACATTGTCATCTAACAGCTACTAAAGCTAATAGAGTAAGTGCTCCTTTATTACAAGAATCGCCTCTTAATTTAGAATGCAAAGTTACACAAAGTATTTTACTTGGAAGCCATGAAATGTTTATTGCTGAAGTATTGGCTTGTGATGTTGAAGAAGACTTACTTGATGATAATGGTAAATTAGATCTTGAAAGAGCTGATTTAATCGTTTATTCTCATGGCTTTTATTATTCACTTGGCGAAACTTTAGGCAGTTTTGGCTTTACGGTTAAGAAAAAGAAGTAATATAATGAGTACCTATTTTACTTAGGTACTTTTATTTTGAGGTAATTAATATGTTTCTAAATGCATTTCTTTTAGGTATTGGCTTATCGATGGATGCTTTTTCTGTTTCGATTGTTGATGGTTTAAGTTATCCTTCTTTAACTAATCCTAAAAGATTTAAAATTGCGACAATTTTTGCTTTATTTCAATTTCTGATGCCTTTAATTGGTTGGTATTGTGTTCATTATCTATTTGAAACTTTTAATAACTTACAATTCTTATTTCCTTGGATTTCTTTAATTCTTTTAGGATACATCGGTAGCAAGATGTTATATGAAGGATTTAAAAAAGACAAAGAAGAAGAACTAATTACATCATCTTTAACAATTAAAGAATTAATCCTTCAAGGTATTGCTACATCAATTGATGCTTTATCAGTTGGTTTTACTATTGCTTCATATAACTTTCTTGATGCTACATTATTTTCTTTAATTGTTGGACTAGAAACCCATATTCTATGCTTATTAGGCTTACGTTTTGGTCAAAAGTTTGGCGATAAGTTTGCTCTTAAAGCTAATATCTTTGGCGGTATAATCTTAATTGTTATCGGTATACAAATATTTATTAAAGGTATTTAAACAATATTAATTATCTGTAAATTAAAACTTCTTCATTTTCATATTGAAATAGGCTCTTCATCATGCTAATATACTCAAGAAGTCTTTAATTCGGTACCGTGATGCCGACAAGAGCCTACATTAAAAAACTTTTATATTGTTTTTATTGAGGGATTTTGTCGCATGACGAAATCCCTTTTTTAGATGTTAAATGGAGGAAAAAGATGAAACTTATTTATGATGTTCAAGACACTCCTAAATTCAAACAGAATTTAGTATTTGCCTTCCAGCAGATGATTGCTATCATGGCTGCTACCTTACTTGTACCACTCATCATGTCAAGCTACGTAGATGGAGCTGGTAATTCAATCTACTTTGACCCAGCTGCAGCATTATTTGGAGCTGGTGCAGGTACCCTTGTTTATATCTTATGCTCTAAAAAGAAATCTCCAGTATTTTTAGGCTCATCATTCACATTCTTAGGAGCTTATGCTGCTGTAATTGGACAGGGATTTGGCTATTGGGGTGTCTTAATTGGTATCACATTAGCAGGCCTTGTATATTGCCTTATTGCTTTAGCTATTAAGATGGTTGGCTCTTCTTGGGTTAACAAGTTAATGCCACCTGTAATCATTGGACCAATCGTTGCTTTAATCGGTTTATCACTTTCATCAACTGCTACATCTTGGATGTCAACAAATGGTGGAAGCAACTATTCACTTATCACCATCTTGCTTGGTACATTCACCTTCTTAATGATTGTCCTTGCATCCATTAAAGGTTCTAAGATGGTTAAGATGATTCCATTTGTTGTTGGAATCGGTGCAGGATTTGGCTTAGCTATCATTCTTACATTAATCGGTAATGCAACAAATATTGATGCCTTAAAAATAGTTGATTTCTCACCACTTGTAAATACTTTTTTACCATTCACTTTCACATCAATTATCAAAGCTCCTGAATTCACCATTCTTAAAGCTGTTTCATCAAATACTCTTTCAAATATTAATGCTGCAACTATTTCAAACATTGCTCTCACATTCGTACCTATCGCTGTTGTAGAACTTGCTCAGCACATTGCTGACCACAAGAATCTTTCAACAATTATCAATCGTGACTTAATCACAGAACCTGGTCTTGATAAAACACTTCTTGGTGATGGTTTAGGATCTATCGTTGGTGGTTTCTTCGGTGGTGCTGTCAATACAACTTATGGTGAATCTATTGGCTGTGTTGCTATCACTGGTAATGCTTCAATCTCTACTATCATCCTTACAGGTATTGGATGCATGGTATTATCATTCTTCACACCATTTGTTGCTATTATCAATGCTATTCCTAAGTGTGTAATGGGTGGTGCTTGTATCGCTTTATACGGTTTCATTGCAGTATCTGGTTTACAGATGTTAAGACAAGTAGATCTTGGCAACAATAAGAACCTCTATGTAGTAGCCGCTATCCTTGTAACAGGTATTGGCGGATTAACTCTTAACTTCGGTCATAACCCTGTGACTGGTGGCTCATTATTAACTATCACATCTCTTGCATCAGCTTTAATCCTTGGTATTATTACTAATGCTTTAGTAAATAAAGATGAAGATGAAGCAAGTGCTATATCAGCACCGGTTGAGAGTATCAATGATATCGAAATTAAAGACGCTGAATAAAATAAAAAGGGGTTAATCCCCTTATTTATTTAGATGGTATCTCTTCTTCTGTATAGACAGGGATACCATTTTCTTTTAGTAACTTAACAGTTACACCATCACCTTCAATTAGCTTACCTGTATGTGTTCCATCATAGATAATACCTTTACCACATGATGGACTCTTACTCTTGAGTACAGCATAGTCTACATTATTCATTAGAGCTAATTCTAAGGCCTGTTTAGCACCCCTATTGTACTGTTCGGTTACATCTATACCAGTGCATGAAATAACGCTATTTCCTACTATTTCAGCAGGATTACGAGGTGTAGATAAACCACCCATTTGTTCCGGGCATACTCCAATAAGAGTGTTACTCTTTGCTAATTCTAAAACTTTCATATTCTTACATCCGTCACCTTTGTAGCGGCAAGGGAAGCCTAGAAGACAATTACTTACTAATATCTTTGCCATAAATACTCCTTTTATTCTATTATGGATGAAAGGGTTATAAATTAAAATAAAAAGAAAGAGATTATTATGAAAGACTACATGAAAAACGTTACAGAGTTCCATCATCCACTTATTGATCATAAAGTTAGTTTATTATGCGATGTTAATACTAGCCCTAAGGAATTCTCTGAACTTGTTAAAGAACTAGCAACATTAATGGGCTATGAAGCATTGAAAGATTTAAAAACTAAGGATGTAACAATCCATGCGCCTCTTGCAACATTCCCATCACCAATGTTGGCTGAAAACTTTACTATTGTGCCAATCTTAAGAGCTGGTCTTGGCATGGTTGATGGTTTAAGAGCTTTACAACCAACAGCTAAAATTGGTCATATTGGTTTATTCCGTGATGAAGAAACATTGCAACCTAAAACTTATTACTTCAAATTACCTGAAGATGTAACTAAAGGACAGGTAATCTTAGTAGATCCAGCATTTGCAACTGGTGGAAGCGCCGATGCGGCCATTACTTTCTTAAAAGAAGCTGGATGCAAAGATATTAAATTTATGTGCATCTTTGCTGCAAAACAAGGTGTTCAATTACTCGCAAAGAATCATCCTGATGTCCATATCTATTGTGCTAAATATTCTGATGAGGATCTCAATGAAAAAGGGTATATCCTAACAGCTGCAGGTGATGCAGGAGATCGCATCAACGGAACAGTTAGCTATAAAAAAGATTTTGAATAAAAAATAGTAGAATTTTCTGCCGTTCCACACAATAAAATTTGATAGGTAAAACGCTGAAAAGCCGCATAAACA
>CAKUWO010000009.1 GCA_934699415.1 uncultured Erysipelotrichaceae bacterium | reverse complement strand
CAGGTGATTTATTAGGTACTCGACAATCAGGTTTGCCATCTTTTCATCTTGGCAATCTTATAAAAGATACTAAAATAATAGAGGCAAGTAAGGAAGATGTTATAGACTTAATGAAATCGGATGATGAAATAGATAAAGCCTATATTACAAAATTATTGACAAAAGTAAGGAAGGGTAATGATTAATGACTATATTTGATTTTTTAGATAATAACAATATTAAATATCATAACAAAAAACTTATTGAGCAAGCTTTTATTCATACTTCATATATGAATGAACATCCAGAGGGTTTACATGATAATGAGCGCTTAGAATTTATGGGTGATGCAGTATTACAGATTTATTCTTCAACCTTATTATTCGCTTTTAATCCACCTCTATCCGAAGGTGAGATGAGTACCAGACGCTCTAATTTGGTATGTGAAAAAGCATTAGCTAAAGTAGTTAGGGAATTTCATCTTAATGATTTTTTAAAGCTTGGAACAGGCGAAGAGAAGAATGGTGGAAGAGATCGTGATTCCATTATTTCTGATATGTTTGAAGCATTTATTGGTGCTGTATATATTGATAGTGATTATAATAATGCTTCTGCACTTTTGGATGTTTTATTAAAGAAACATATTTTAGAAACAACCGAGACAATTGTTGACTATAAAACTAGACTTCAAGAATATGTTCAAGCTGATTCTTCAAGATCTATCATTTATGAAACAGTTGATGCGAAAGGACCAAGTAATAATCCAACTTTTACTGTAGTAGTTAAAGTAGATGGCTTAATCTTTGGAACAGGTGTTGGATCATCTAAAAAAGAAGCACAAAAAAATGCCGCTAAAGACGCTCTATTGAAAGCAGCTAATCATGACTAAAATTAATAATTTAGTAAATGAGTGTTTATCTTGTTCTAGACCAAGATGTGAAACCGGTTGTCCTTTAGATAATCATATTAAAGATTACATTTTAGCTTTAAAAAATGAAGATTTAGCTTTAGCAGCTTCTTATTTATATTCTCAAAATCCTTTTCCCGAAATGACATCATTATTATGTGATTATAAAAGACAATGTCGTGGTAAATGTATTAAAGGGATTAAGGGAAAAAGTGTTTTAATTCCAAGTATCGAAAACTATATCGCTCTTAATAGTGAAAGGGATTTAAATATTGATCAAGAAATAGATTATAAAGTAGCTATTGTAGGTTCTGGACCGGCTGCTTTATCTTTAGCTTACTTTTTAAGAAAAAAAGGAGCTTTTGTAACAATCTATGAAAAAGAAAAGATGATTGGCGGAGCAGTATATACTGGTGTTCCTTCTTTTCGCTATGACAAAAAATATCTTATAAAAATTCAAAATGATTTAGAAAAGATGAGTATTATCTTTAATTTAAATTATGAAATTAAAGATATAAATGACTTAAAAGATAAATATGATGACATTGTCTTAGCTGTTGGTGCTAATAAAGATAATGAAGTTGTTCCAACAAATAATTTCAATATTTTAAGTGGTTTAAAGTTTTTATATGATGTCAATGTGAAAAAGAAGGCTCATTTATATCAAAGCAATGAATACGCTTATGTTATGGGTGGGGGTAATGTAGCAATTGATTGTGCTCGCTCACTTATTAGAATTAGGGATAAAGTAGCTTTAATTTATCGCCGTGATAAAGATGATATGCCGGCTAATGAAGATGAAATTAGAAGCGCTTTAGATGAAGGAATTGAATTTTATCTTTTAGCAGATATTAAAGAAGTGAGCGAAGAAGATGGCTTACTTCAAATTAATTGTTGTCATTATTATAAAGACGGCCAAAACGAGGATGGACGCTCAATTATTAAAGAATTAGCCAATTCTTCATTTACCTTAAAAGGTGATTTATTAGTGACGGCTGTTGGCCAAAAAAGAAACTTAGATTCTTTTAATATCGAAACGCTTTTAAATCACGAAACAAATGATAAACATGTTTTTGTTGTAGGAGACGCTTATTATGGACCTAAGAATGTTGCTGCAGCAATTAAAGATGGTCGTGAATTAGCTTCAAGATTGATAGGAGGAAGAGATGGCATTTGATATTAATGATTTCTTTAAGAAATATAATTATGATGATGAAAAAGTAGCTCTTTTTTCTTCTTTTAAAATTGATGATGTTTTTTATTATAAGCGTAAGAATTATGTCTTATTTAGGATTAATAACGATATTATCTTACCTTTTAATATTTATAATGATCTTAATAATTATTTAAATGAATTAGTCGGAGCTGATGTTTTCTTATTAGTTAAAGCTTTAAAAGATGATTTAGGGCTTAAAGAAGCATCTTTATATCTTGATTTCTATTCTAAAAGACATCAAAGAGCTTTTGATAATGCATGTTTAATTAACAAAGATAATAAATTAACAGTTTTATTCGAATCAGAGAGCGCTTACGACGATGAAGAAGAACATTTTCATGACTTAAATATCTTCTTTGAAGATATTGGCTATTCTCAAAAATTGTCTTTTGAAATTGCTGAGCATAAAGAAAATCAAATAGAAGTCGTTGAAGCTGCTCCAGTTACTAAAAAATATGAGCCTAAAGTTGAAAAAGAGAAGAAAACATATTATAAAGCTAAAAGCACAGATAAATTCACTGAAGTACCTATAAGTGAATTAAAAGAAGCACTTTATGATATTGAAATTTCAGGTAAGATTTTCAAGGTTGAAGAGCGTAGCTTTAAAAATGGTAATTTATCACAAACAATCTATATTAAAGATATTGATGATGCTTGTATCGCTAAAGTGATAGAGAATCGTAAATTCACTAAAGAAGTCTTAGCTTTAAATACAGTTGGTAAATATGCTCATTTCTATGGTAATTATCGTTATGATGCTTTCTCAAATGATTACATCTTTGATCCTGTTGCCATTGAATTTTATGAACAAGATGATCATTTAAAAGATGATGCTTCAAATAAACGTATTGAATTACATGCCCATACCAATAAATCAGAAATGGATGGGGTTTGTGATGGTGCTGAAATTGTTCAGGCTGCTTTTGATATGGGACATCGTGCTGTTGCGATTACCGATCACAACGTTGTGCAAGGATTCCCGGTGGCACAAAGAACAGTCAAAGCTCTTTTAAAAGCTAATCCAGAGCGTGAATTTAAGGTTTTATATGGTTGTGAGCTTAATATTGTTGATGAGTATTTAAATCCTGTTTATAACCCTGATGATGTATTATTACAGGATGCTGAATATGTGGTCTTTGACTTAGAAACAACCGGTCTTTCATCAAGACACGATCGCGTTATTGAATTTGGTGCTGTGGTAATGCATCGTGGTCAAATTATCGATCAACGTGACTTTTTCATTAATCCTGAAATGAAAGTATCTTCACATATTTTGAACATTACTAACATCAAAGAAGAAGATTTAAGAAAAGCGAAAGTCTTTAAAGATGTTAAAGAAGATATTAAAGAATTTGTAAAAGGTAGAATTTTAGTTGCCCATAATGCATCATTTGACTATGGTTTCTTAAATGAAGAACTTAAAAGATTAAATGAGGATATTCTGCATAATGAAGTAATTGATACTTTAGATTTAGCACGTATTTTATTTAAGAATCGTCGTACTTATCGTCTTGGCAATATCGCAAGACAATATGGTGTTGAATATGATGAAGAAGTAGCACACCGTGCTAACTATGATGCTGATGTTTTGGCAAAAATCTTTAACTTAATGTTGAAGGATATATTAGCTAAAGATATTAAAACAGGTAATGAGTTATCGATGTTACATGAAGATGATGACTATATTAAAAAGACAGCTTATCATACAACTGTTTTATGTAAGGATAAAGAAGGCTTAAAAGATTTATTTAAACTTGTTTCAATTGCACATACTGATACGCTAGCTGTTTTTGGAAAAGCTAATTCAAAGTCAGCAGGTTCCGAATTTATTGCTGAGCCACGTATTTTAAGATCTACATTTGAAAAATATCGCTCCCATTTACTTGTAGGAAGCTGTTGTCAAAATGGTGAAGTCTTCCAAATAGCTCATACTCGTGGCGCAGATAAATTAAAAGAGGCAATTAGTCATTATGACTATATTGAAATCCAACCATTAGAGAATTATCGTAACCTTTATATTGACCGCGAATCATTTTCGCTTGAATCATTAAAAATTTATTTAAAAGATATTATTGAAGAAGCTAAAGCACAAGGAAAGATGGTTGTAGCAACAGGTGATGTTCATTATGTGACTAAAGATGAGAAAATCTTACGTGATGTATACATCAATACTCAAGGTATTGGCGGGGCTCATCATCCTTTATTTGTTTTTAATAAAGATAAACGTAAAGTTCAAATTACTCCAGAACAAAGATTCTTAAATACTAATGAAATGCTTAAAGCTTTTAGTTGGTTAGAAGATGATAAATTAATAAAAGAATTAGTAATTGAAAACCCTAATAAGATTGCTGATATGGTTGAAGTTATTAATCCGATTCATGATAAGTTATATCCACCTTCAGTTGAAGGTTCGATTGAAAACCTTAAAAATGAAGTTTATCGTACTTGTAAAGAAAGATATGGAGATCCAATACCAGAAGAATTTGAAGCACGATTAAAGCGTGAACTAGATTCTATTATTGGTAATGGTTATGCCGTTATTTATTATGTATCGCATTTATTAGTTAAGAAGAGTAATCGTGATGGTTATCTTGTAGGCTCAAGAGGTTCGGTTGGCTCATCGCTTGTAGCGACAATGTCAGGAATTACTGAAGTTAATGCGATGGAACCGCATTATGTTTGTCCATGTTGTCATCACTTTGAATGGGCAAACGATGGCAAATATGCTTCTGGTTATGACCTTCCAGATAAGTTATGCCCTGATTGTGGCACTAAGATGATTGGCGATGGTCAAAATATTCCTTTTGAAACTTTCTTGGGATTCCATGGTGATAAAGTACCTGATATAGACCTTAATTTCTCAGGTGACTATCAACCTAATGCTCATTTATTTACTCGCGAAATCTTTGGTGCTGATCATGTTTTCCGTGCAGGAACTATTTCAACCGTTGCTGAAAAGACCGCCTTTGGTTATGTTTCGGGCTATTGTGAAGAAAAGAATATTACCAATATGTCTCGTGCTCAACGGCAAAGATTAGCTTCAGGATGTGAAGGGGTTAAACGCACAACTGGGCAACATCCTGGTGGCATTATTGTTATTCCAGGTGATATGGATGTTTATGACTTTACACCTGTTCAATATCCAGCCAACGACCCAGCTTCAGCTTGGAAAACAACCCACTTCGATTTCCACGAGATTCATGACAATGTCTTAAAATTTGATATCTTAGGACATGTAGATCCTACTGCTATGCGCCAACTTCAAAATATTTCTGGTATTGATCCTAAAACTATTCCGATGAACGATCCTTTAACAATGTCGATCTTTAATTCATCTAAGGCTTTAGGTATTATCAATCCTGATTATCATGAAGAAACAGGAGCTTGTGGTTTACCGGAATTTGGTACTCGCTTTGTCCGTGGTATTTTAGAAGAAACAAGGCCTAGTCATTTCTCTGATTTAGTTATTATTTCTGGTTTATCACATGGTACTGACGTTTGGAACAACAATGCTAAAGATTTAATTGATGCTGGAACAGTTACTTTGCAATCGGTTATTGGTTGTCGTGATGATATCATGTTAGGACTTATTAAATATGGTTTACCTTCTAAACCTTCATTTGACATCATGGAGAAAGTAAGAAAAGGTAAAGGGCTAAGCGAGGAACATGAAGCTTTGATGCGTGAACATAATGTACCTGAATGGTATATTGATTCATGCAAGAAAATTAAATACATGTTCCCGAAAGCTCATGCGGTGGCTTATGTTATTATGGCGGTCCGTATTGCTTGGTTTAAAGTTCATCATCCAGAATATTATTATGTCTCATTCTTCTCATTAAGATGCGATGCCTATGAAATTGAAACAATGATTCAAGATGCTGCTGGAATTAAAAGAAGAATGGACGAAATTGCTGTTAAGATGCAAGCTAAAGATAAAGCTGAACAAGCCACAAAGAAAGAAAGAGATCTCTATGATACTTTAGAAATCTGTTATGAAATGGTAAGTAGAGGTTATCGTTTATCTAATATTGATTTAAAACGCTCAATGGCTACTGAATTCGCAGTTGATAAATATGATCATCATGTGATTATTCCACCATTTACCATTCTTGATGGTTTAGGTGATAACGTAGCTCGTTCTATTGTTGAAGCTCGAGAAGAGAGAGAGTTCACATCTAAAGAAGACTTATTACGTCGTAGTCAATTATCAACAACTTTAAAAGAGAAATTAGAACGTTTAGGTTGTTTAAATGATTTAGGCGAGAGTGATCAATTATCATTATTTTAGGCATTTGTTGCAATTTAGTTTTAATTATGTTACATTCTTTCTAACAAGGAGTGAGAAATCACTCCTTATTCTATGTAATGGAGGGAGATATATTGAAACCAGAACTTTTAAGAAATGATTTAGAAAAATTGCTAAATGAGAAGGGTTACCACCTTTATGATCTTAATTGCCATAAAGAAGATAGCAATATCGTATTAGAAGTTGTCCTTGATGAACATCTTGATTTAAATGAAATCACAAAAGTATCAGAAGATGTATCTGAATTAATGGATGAGATTGATAAGAGTGAAGAAGCTTATTTGTTGGATGTACATTGTGCAGGACTTGAAAGAGCTTTACGTAATCCAGAAGAAGTTAATAAAGCGGTTTCTTCATATATCTGCATTACCACTAAAGATGGTGAATTATATGGTGATTTAATCTCTTTTGATGGTAATGAATTAACCATTTCATATAAAGATAAAAATATCACCAAAAAGAAGACACTTTCTTACGCAGAAGTTATTGCTATGCGCACTGCTGTTAAATTTTAAGGAGAAAAGGAAATGAGCGGTATCAATTTAAAAAGTAAAGGCATTCTTGAAAGCTTAAAGATGTTTGAAGAAGACCGTAAGGTTGACGCTAAATATGTCTTTGAAGTACTTGAAGAAGCTATTATTAAGACTTATCAAAAACACATCTCTGCACCAGATGCAGTAGTCAGAGTAGTATTTTCACCAAATGAAATGAAGGTTTATCATGATTTGATTGTTGTTGATGATGATTCAGATGATTTTGATGAAACTTTAGATATCTTATATTCAGATGCTAAAGAAATTAAAAAAGATGTCAAGATTGGCGATGTTATATCACGTGAAGTTGATTTTGCTGAAATTGGTCGTACATCAATTGGAGTAGCTAAAAATATTCTTAAACAACGTTCTAAAGAATTTGATAAACAGCGTATTTATAATGAATTCAAAGGTAAAGAATATGAATTGATTTCTGGTGTTGTCAAGACAGTTGAAAAGAACTTTGTCCTTGTTGATATCAAAAATACTATTGGTATCTTAACTCATAATGAACAGATTCCAGGTGAAATCTATCGTGAAGGTCAAGCTATTCGTTGCATTATCAAAGAAGTAAATAAAGAAACCAAAGGATCACAGGTTATCTTATCAAGAGCGGATGAAAAGTTTGTCGAGCGTATCTTTGAAAAAGAAGTACCGGAAATTGCACAGGGTATTGTTGAAATTAAAGCTGTTGCAAGAGATGCAGGTGAGCGTACAAAGATGGCTGTTTACTCACATAATGAAGATGTTGATGCGATTGGCGCATGTATTGGACCTCGTGGTACTAGAGTTCAAGCTGTTATTTCTGAAATTGGACATAATGAAAAGATTGACATCTTTGAATGGAAAGATAATCTTAGAGACCTCATTAAAAATGTTTTAGCGCCAGCAGAAATCAAAGCTGTTTATTATGCTGATGATAATAATGAGCATCGTTACAATAGAGATTTAGTGGTTGTAGTTGATGATGATCAACTTTCAGTAGCCATTGGTAAAAGAGGTAAGAACGTTAGACTTGCCGTTAAACTTACAGGTCGCAAGATTGATATTAAGACTTTAAGTCAAGTACTTGAAGATGGTATTGATATCAAAGCACGTGAAAATGAATTTATTGCTGATCGAGATCGTATTGCTGAAGAAAAGAAGCAGAAAGAAATGTTAGCTCAGCAAGAAGAAATCAGAAGACGTCAAGAATTATTTGAAAATGAAGTAGCTAAGAATGATACTGGCTATTCAGAAGAAGCTCTTGAAGAAATGGAAGTAAAGCCATTACCTGAAGAAGAAACAACATATGTTGATATTGTTGAAGAAGAAACAAAACCTGAAGTAAAAGAAGAAGTTAAGGAAAACGAAAATACTGAGGAAGAATCTGAAGAAGTTATGGAAACAAAAGAAGAAGAAAAGAAGCCTTCTCGCAAAAAGGCAGAGCTTACTCCAAAAACAGGATATGTTTCTAAGCTTGAGAAGTTTGCAGAAGTATCTAATAAGCCTGCAGAAGTTGCCCCTAAGAAACGTCGCAAGAAGAAAGATGATGAAGATCGTCGCTTAAGATCTGAAGATCTTGAAATGGGTAAGGATTATGAATTCCAGCCTGAATATACTGAAGAAGAGCTTGAAGAAATTGCTCTTGCTCAGGAAGAAGAAGAAAACGATACATGGATTAACGATGATATCGACTTCGATGAATATGATGAATATTACGACGAAGAAGAGGATAGACGATGAGAAAAATCCCGATGCGTCGTTGTGTTGCAACTCTTGAATCATTACCTAAAAGTGAATTACTACGCATCGTTAGAACTCCTGATGGTCAAATCAAAGTTGATTTAAGTGGTAAAATTAATGGTAAGGGAGCTTATCTTAAGAAAAGCGAAGAAGCATTAAAAGTTGCCAAAAAGAAAAATGCGTTAGCTAGAGCTTTATCATGTGAAATTACTGATGAAGTTTATGATGAAATTTTGAAGGTAATCAATGGATAAGGTATTAGGTTATTTAGGTTTAGCTAGAAGAGCTCGAAAATTAATCTTTGGTGAAGAAATATTTGATTCTTTTGCATCAGGAAAGATTAAAATATTATTCTTGGCTAATGATATGTCCGAAAGTTCTTTTGAACGTTACAATAAAAAATGTACTTATTACCATATTCCAATTATTAGGGATTATGATACATTGACCCTTAACGCAACACTGGGAAAAGCTAATATTAAAGCCTGCGCTTTAACAGATCATGGATTTGCGGAAGCGATTAAGAAAGAAAGAAGGTGCGCGGATGGCGAAAACAATCAAAAAGAATAATAAAACGAAAAATAAAGATAGAAGAGAAACTATCAAAGAGAATGAAAAGGTTACCTCAATTACTTATACAGACGGTATTTCAGTAAATGATTTAGCTGAAAAATTACATAAGCAGTCTTCTGAAATCATTAAAGTACTCTTTATGATGGGCAAGATGGTTACTATTAACTCAACGCTTGATGATGAGTCGGTTGAGCTTGTTTGTATGGAATTTGATATTGAAGCCAATAAAGAAGTAATCAAAGAAGAAGATTTACTTGCTGATAGTGAAGATGATCCTACATCTTTAACTGAAAGAGCACCAATTGTTACTATCATGGGGCATGTTGACCACGGCAAGACGACTTTACTTGACTATATTAGATCTACAAGAGTAGTTGAAGGTGAATTTGGTGGTATTACTCAACATATTGGTGCTTATCAAATTGATGTCAATGGCCGTGCAGTAACTTTCCTTGATACTCCAGGACATGAAGCTTTCACTGCTATGAGAGCACGTGGTGCTAGTGTTACTGATATCGCTATTATTGTTGTTGCTGCTGATGATGGTGTTATGCCACAGACTCGTGAAGCAATTGATCATGCGAAAGCTGCTGGAGTTCCGATTATTGTTGCAGTGAATAAAATGGATAAACCACATGCCAATCCAGATCGAGTTAAACAAGAAATGGCTGATTTATGTGTCATGAGTGAAGAATGGGGCGGTGATACAATCTTTGTTAACTGTTCTGCAAAAACTGGTGAAGGCGTTGAAGAATTGCTTGAAACAATTTTAGTAGTTGCTGAAATGAAAGAGCTTAAAGCTAATCCAAATAAATTAGCTACAGGTACTGCTATTGAAGCTAAACTCGATAAAGGCAGAGGACCAGTTGTAACTTTACTTGTTCAAAATGGTACTTTAAGACAATCTGATTTCGTTGTTGTTGGTTCTACTTTTGGTAGAGTTAGAAGAATGAATGATGACGCTGGACGTGATATCAAAGAAGCAAAACCAAGCAAGCCAGTAGAAATTATTGGTTTAAATGATGTTCCAACAGCTGGAGATCATTTCAAAGTATTTGAAAATGAAAAAGAAGCACGTTTAGTAGCAGATCGCCTTACAAGAGAAAAGATTGAAAAAGAAAGACGCTCAAGCAGTGCCATGAGTCTTGATGAACTTGGTAAGCAGATTGAAGCTGGTGAAGTTCAAGAAATTCCATTAATTGTTAAAGCTGACGTTCAAGGTACAGCAGAAGCAGTTGCACAATCACTTTCTAAGATTGAAGTTGATGGTGTAAAAGTTAATGTTATTAGATCTTCTGCTGGTGCAATTTCAGAATCAGACGTTGTACTTGCGAAAGTATCTAATGCTGTTATTTATGGTTTCAATGTTCGTCCTTCAGCTATTGTTCGTAAGAAAGCTTTAGAAGAGGGTGTTGATGTTCGTTTACATACCATCATTTATAAAGCTGTTGAAGAAATGGAAGCAGCAATGAAAGGCATGCTGGCACCGGTATATGAAGAAAAGATTATCGGTAATGCTGAAGTTAGAAAGACTTATAAGGTATCTAAAGTTGGTACAATTGCCGGCTGTATGGTTACTGATGGTAAACTTGTAAGAGATTGTAAAGTACGTTTAGTAAGAGATGGTGTTATTGTTTATACTGGACGTCTTGGTTCTTTAAAACGTTTTGAAAACGATGCTAAAGAAGTAGCATCAGGATATGAATGTGGTATTACTTTACAAAACTACAATGATATCAAAGAAAACGATGTTATCGAAGCATATACTGATGTTGAGGTTCCGGTAGAATAATGGCTCTTAATCATATCGCAAAGGTCGAATCAGCATTATATCGTGAAATTTCCATGATTTTAATGTCTGAATTCAATGATCCAAAATTGGGCTTTGTAACAGTATCAGAGGTTAAAGTTTCGCCTGATATGGCTCATGCAAAAGTATTTGTTTCTTTCCTTGGTAAACAAGAAAGAAATGAAGCAGGTCTTAAGGTTTTAAATAATGCTAGAGGATATGTACGTTCCCTCTGTGCTAAAAAATTAAATTTTCATACTGTTCCACAGCTCCACTTTGTCTTAGATGAGCGTTTAAAAAATGCTCAAAAGATTGACAGTCTGATTGAAAAGATTCATAACGAATCGGAAGACTAAGGGAGTAACTACTCCCTTTTCTATTCTTGCCTATAAGGATAGAAAAGGGCTATGCTTAATGTGATGGAATTTTCATTTATATAATTTGAGTTCATGCTATAATAGTGCGAATGCTCAAGAAGGGAGATATTATGTCAATTAAGAAAGAATCTGATCTTGGAAGTGTTCAAATCTCAGATGAAGCAATTGCAATTTTAGCTGGAGGTGCGGTAACTGAAAGCTATGGTGTTGTTGGTATGGCAAGTCAGAAAATGCTTACAGACGGCTTTTATGAATTGCTTAAAAAAGAGAATTATTCAAAAGGCGTTATAGTTCAGAATACCGATAAAGGTCTTTCTGTTGATTTATACATCGTTGTTTCTTATGGTGTTAAGATTTCTGAAGTTGTAAGAGAAATTCAAAAGAGAGTTAAATATACATTAGAAAAGGCTTTAAATATGGATGTTGCTAGTGTTAATGTTTATGTTCAAGATATTAAGGTGGTTCGCTAATGTTATATGAATTAAATGGTTTACTTTTTAAGGAAATCCTTAAAAGTGGTGAAGCTAATTTAAGTAATCACCAAAAAGAAATTAACGCCTTAAACGTCTTCCCAGTTCCTGATGGTGATACTGGTACTAATATGTCTATGACATTCACTAATGGCTTAAAAGAAGCTATTACCGTATCATCTTCATCTGTTAGTGAAGTTGCACGTGCATTATCTAAAGGTCTTTTAATGGGTGCTCGTGGTAACTCTGGTGTTATCACATCACAAATTTTCCGTGGTTTTTATCAAGCGATTGATGGCAAGGAAGTTGTTACAGTTGAGGAAATTGCGAAAGCTTTTGAAAATGGTGCTAGAGTTGCTTATAAAGCCATTATGAAACCAGTTGAAGGGACTATTCTTACAGTTATTAAAGAAGGTAGCTGGTATGCAAATCAATATGTTGAAAAGGCAGATCATAGAGTATCTTTAGAAGAATATTTTGATAATCTTGCATCATGCATGTCTACATCACTTGATGGAACACCTGAGCTTTTACCAGTTTTAAAAGAAGTTGGTGTTGTTGACTCTGGTGGTAAAGGTTTACTTACTATTATTGAAGGTTTTAGAGATTGCTTAAATGGTAATCCTGTTGTTTCTAAAACAGTTGATGAAAATGTAGATACTAGCGTTGAAGATTTACACTTTGCAGCATTAGAGATTGAAAATGATGAATTTGGTTATTGCACTGAATTTATTGTTAAACTTGATAAGAATAAAGAGCGTTTTAATGAAGTAGCTTTCCGTTCTAAATTATCTGCCATTGGTCAATCACTTGTTGTAGTTAATGATGGTGAATTAGTTAAGGTTCATGTCCACACTTTAACTCCTGGTGATGCTTTAAACATCGGCCAAAAGTATGGCGAATTCTTAAAATTGAAGATCGAAAATATGCAAGAGCAACGCCGTGTCATTGGTGAGAATGCTGAAGCTGCCGAAAAGAAGAAGGCAGCTGAAAAGAAGAATATTGCCATCATTACAGTATGTGCTGGTGATGGTTTACATAAACTTTTTAAAGAATGCCGTGCTGACGCTATCATCTCTGGTGGTCAAACAATGAATCCAAGCACTTCTGATTTCCAAAAAGAAATTGAAAACTTAAATGCTGATCATATTATCATTATTCCTAATAACTCTAATATCATCATGGCTGCTCAACAAGCTAGAGATTTAAATCCTGATAAAGATATTAGAGTCTTAGAAACTAAATCAATTCCTGAAGGTATTTCTGCTTTAACAATGTTTAATCCTGAAATGGGCATTGATGATAATATTGAAGAAATGAGTCAAGCATATCATAACGTTCTATCGGGCTCTATTACCTATGCTGTAAAAGATACAAGCTTAAATGGTGTAGCAGTAAAAGAAGGCGATTTTATTGGTATGACTAAAAAAGCAATTGTTGCATCAGGAACAGATCGTCAACAAGTTATTAAAGAATTACTTGATGAATTATTAAAGAAAGAAGATGCTTCACTTTTAACAGTTATTGCAGGTGAAGGAAGCAGCAAAGAAGATGATGATTTTATCGCTCAATATGCTGAAAGCAATGGTGATGTAGAAGTTGATTTCGTTGAAGGAGATCAGCCAGTTTATACTTATCTTTTCGGTATTGAATAATAATCATATAAAAGACTGGGGCAACCAGTCTTTTATTTTACATCATATTGACGGTTTGTAATACAAATGGTACACTTAGTACAGATAGGACAGATATGTTATGTTTATATTAAATATTCAAGGAAAAGAACCAATTTATGAACAGATAAGACATTCTATCACCCGTTTTGTTGAAATGGGAGTATTAAAACCGGGTGATAAATTACCATCTGTACGCCAATTGGCACAAGACAATGGTATTAACTCAAATACCGTAGCTAAAGCTTACCAAGAGCTAGAAAAAGAAGGTGTTATTTATACAATGCCTAAAAAAGGAGCTTATGTAGCTGATAACTGGCAAAAGAAAGAAAATAGTAGAGAGCTTGTTAAAAGTATTATTAAGCCCTTAAAAGAAGGAGGCATTAGTAAAGAAATGTTACTTGAAATTGTTGAGGAGGTTTTTAAAGATTAATATGCTTACAGTTAAGAATGTTCATAAATCTTATGGTAATTATAAAGCTCTTGAAGATGTTTATTTAGAAGTTGGTGAAGGATCAATATTTGGACTTGTTGGTATCAATGGCTCTGGTAAATCTACTTTATTAAGAATTATTGCAGGCGTTTTTAAGCCAGATAGAGGAGCTGTCTTCTTTGATGATAAAGATACTTATGAGAATAAAGAGATTCGCTCTTCAATTGTTTATGTATCTGATGATCCATATTATCCTTTTGGTTCTACGATTGATAGCTTAAAATTATATTATCAATCATTCTATGAATTCGATGAAGAGAAATATTATGCTTATCTTAAACTTTTTGGTTTAAATCCACATGATAACATTTCTCATTTCTCTAAAGGTATGCGCCGTCAAGCTTCTTTGATTTTAGGCATGGCTTTATCACCAAAATTGCTTTTACTCGATGAGGCTTTCGATGGTTTAGATCCTTTAGTAAGATTAAAGTTCAAGAAAGCTTTAAATGAATTGATTGAAGAAAAACAGATTAGTGTTATTATTTCTTCACACAATTTAAAAGAATTAGATGACATTTGTGACTCCTTTGCGATTTTAGAAAATCATCATGTCATGACTTATGGGGATCTTAATTTATCTAAAGACCAAGTTCATAAATATCAATTAGCATTCAAAGAAGAAAAGACTAAAGATGATTTTGTAGGGCTTGATTTTCTTAGCTTCCAATCATCAGGTAGAGTTATCAATGCGGTTATTAAGGGTGATAAAGATTTCGTTGTTGAACGCTTGATGAAATATGAGCCTATTCTTCTTGATGTTCTACCAGTTAACTTTGAAGAACTATTTATTTATGAAATAGAAAAGGAAAACGAAAATGACTAAACTAATTAATTATTATTTTAAAAGTCGTAAGATTCTCATTATCTTTTTAACAGGCGTTGTTACTGGTATGATGGTTCTTCCTAATATTGGTAGTAAGTTTATTATTGATAACTTTAGTTTTATATCAATTATTTTAGCTATTATCTTATCATTTGTTTTGCCATTATTCTTTTTCTCCTTTGCGCAGAAAAAGAAAGCTGCCGATAGTTATTTATCCTTGCCTTTATCACGCACAGATTTATTAAATGGTACATTATTAAGTGTTATTGCCATAAGTATAATTGCTATTACACCAGGTTGTATTATTTCGATGGTTCTTGCAAATTCAACTGAGCTATCAATGGTATTTAAACTATATCTTTGTCTTATTGTTCTTATTATAGGTCTTGAGATTATCAATAGCTTATTCTATTTGATTGCTTATAACGTCTTTGATGGTGTTGTAATGACTCTCGCTTATACTTTTATGCCATTTATTTTATATTTTGGTTATGCGTATTTCTTTACTAATTTTGTAGCTGGATTTACTTATGGCTTTGGTGCTTATGGTCCAAGTACACTGTTCTTTAGATTAATATCGCCTCTTTGGAATGGTGTTTATCAATATCTTTCAATCCTTGGTGATGCCAATAATGATTTAATAGGCCACATTATCTTTGTGATTGAAACGATTGTGGCTTATATTATTCTTCTAATTTATTTCAATAGACGTAAAAGTGAAAAGATTTCCCAAGTTAGTGATTCTTTCATGGCTTATCCGTTTGTAATTGCTTATTATGTCTTTGTGGTAACATGTATTATTTGTTTTGCTTATTTTGAAAAAATATTTAGTAATGCCTTAATTCTTTTCTTGATGTTGCTGTTGTTTGCGTGTTACATTGTGGCTAACTTTGTTTATCGTCGTCAGATTAAAATTACTAAACATGATTTTATCTTCTTTTTAGTAGCGATTACCTTGTGTTACTTCTTATCATTAAGTGCTAAAAGCACCAAGGGTTATGGTTTATCTTATGCTTATAATAAACATCCCGAAAGAGTTGCTTATATCTTTGAAGGTACTGTAGATCTTGATGAGATTAAAATTAATGGTGGCGTTGGTAATTTAGATGAAGAGGGTAGTGATACCTATATTACTTTCAAATTATTTATTGAAGGAGATGGTGATAATCAAGAAGTAAGAGATGTTATGGAAAAATATCGTCTTAAACAGATTGATGAATTCTATAATGAAGAGAAATATTATGGCCCTAAATCTAATCTTCAAGTAGTTGATAATTATGAAAAAAATGATGAGAATATCTTGCTCTACCGTCCACAAGGCGAAAAATATTATTACTACTATTCTAAAGCTACTTTAACACTTGAAGATTTAAAAGTAATTGCCAAATATACTAAGATTACCGCTTATAATACTTGTACTGATACAGAAGTTTATATACCAGAAGAAGCAAGTGAATCTATTGTCATCAATGATTATCTTAAATAGAGAAAGAATCTGGATTTTCCAGGTTTTTTCTTTAGCAAGCTCTGCTTGTGCTATGCTTAATTTATGACATATATAGGACATTTTTATTTAGATTCTGAAAAAGATATTCTTATTACTCTTTATCGTGATCTTGAAAAGATTTATTACACTTTAAGAACACCTAATCACTCCAGTGGTAACCTAATTAGAAATATTGCGAAAGTTGCTGATTTAAAACTTTTAAAAGATGAAAATGAGCTCTTTTATATTGCTGATGAAATACCATGTTTTGTAACATCTTCAAACCGTGAAGTATATCAATTGCGTTTTAAAGATATTAAGATTGCTGATATTTATCTTGATGGTCGAATTGATGTTAAAACTGCAATACCAGCAGTTATGAAAACTTTGATGTCACAAACTAAAGACTATCGTTATGATATACATAAAACGATAGTTAAAACCTATATTCCTAAAGATATTAAATTCAGAAGTGATCTTCATACCCATATGAATGCTAATTTAACACCTGATTTGTTAATCGCTTTAGCAATTCATCACCAAATTAGATATCCTTATTACTACATTAAGAAATTAAAATTAAAACTATCAGCTAGCCAAGAAGAGATGTTAGAAAGCAAAAGAAAAGAAGTAAAGAAACAATATCTTGATTCTAAGTTAACTGGTAAATATTTAGATCGTAAGATTGATGATAATACTTTTATTAACTTTGCTGATTTAATCTTATGTAATGGTACCGATGCTCAAGAAAATATTCATAAGATTAGAACTTCTTTGTCTATCTTAAAAGATGGACAAGCTGTTTTTACTAATCTTGAAAAAGTATATGTTTATCGTTATGTCTTTACTAAAGGTATAAGAAGTGATTATAGTGTTAATCCTTATTATGATGATGTACCATCTGTTGATATTAAAGCTTATCTTTTAAAAATGCGTAGTGATTATGAAAATCCTATTTATCGTGATTACTCCCTTTTCCAAAATAAGCTTTTATGGATTGCAAGAAGTTATCAAGCTAAAGGCATTAACTATGTCGAAATGACTGACACTACTCTTACTAAAAAAGAGGGTGCTGTTAAGATGCTTGAAGAAGTACATAATTGTATGCCAGCTATTTATAAAGAAACAGGTGTTATGATTCGTTTCTTAGCAGGCATTAGAAGAATTCCTTTAAATCTTATTAAAGATAATGCCACACCCGATGATTATTTAAGAGAAAATGTAGCAGTTATCAAAGCAATAGCTAGTGATCCATATGTTGCTGGATCTGATATTATTGGCGAAGAAATCAATGATATTAGCGAAGTAGCATATGCGATTTCAAAAATGGTTGAGATTAATCATAGCTATCCTGGATTTGTCATTAGAATACACGCTGGAGAAAATGATTCTCTTAAAAGTAATGTTTCTAAATCAATTGATTTAGTACTTGATTCTTTAAAAGACAATCAAAAGATGCCAGAAGTTAGGTTAGGACATGGTTTATATACTGAAAACTTAGCTTCTAACAAAGGCAAAGCTTTAATTGAAAAGATTAGAAATAATAATGTTGTCTTAGAATTTCAAATAACTTCTAATATTCGTTTAAATAATCTCAATGATTTAAAGAGTCATCCTTTAAAAAAATATCTTGAGGAAGGATTAGCTTGTGTTCAAGGGACAGATGGTTGTGGTATGTATGGCACTGATTCTATTGAGGAACAATTATCACTTGATACCTTACTCGATTTAAGCTATGAAGAACTTAAAAAGATGAAAGATACTGAAGATATCTTAATTAAAAATGGTATGAATGACTTTGAGTATAAAAGTCATCTTAATTATGACAAAGTATCTTTAATGGATTATTATCAAAATTTAATTCATGAATATTGGCCTAAAGATAATAGCACCATAGTTGCAACGTCTGATTCTTATAGTGCTTCTAAATATCTTAAACAGCGCTATAAAGAATTCCCAGATAATAAATATCCTATTGTCTTAGCCGGTGGTAGTTTTAATACCGATAAGCGTCTTACTAGAATGACGGATCATGAAATTGAACTTATTGATGCATTGATCAACAATTTAAATCCGGATGATTGTTTCTTTGTGATAGGACATAAGCTTAATTCTTACGAGAAATATCTTTATGAGCAAGCTAAAGATAAGTTTGAAATCTATGCCATTGTACCAAGCTTATTAAGCCGTTATGAATTAAATAAAATATTAGATAGTAAATTATTTATTCATATTTCCCCAGAAAATACTGGTATGGGTATCTATAAATCATTTAACTATGAAATATTTGAAAGAGGTCACTCGGTTCTTATTGCCCTTGATGGTAATAGTGCTGGTGCTAATATGATTCAAGAAGCTAAAAATGGTAAAGGTAAAGCACGCATTTATGTTGCTGCTAACTCTTTGGCTTTAAAAGATAAAGCTCTATCACTTAAAGGTTATTTAACAATCTTTACTAAAGAAGATAATATTCTTGATGATATTATGAATACTATCGCGAAATGGAAAGCAGAATAGGACATTTGTGCTATAATGTTCAATCGAGGAGATCCTTATGGAAATTAATGAAATTAAAAAATTAGCTAGAGATCTGCACTTTGAATTAACTGATGAAGAAGTAACAGATATCCTTAAGGGATTTGATACTTTAGAAAAACAGTTAGCTTTTTTTGAGCAGATTAATACCGATGGGATAGAAGAGATGATCTATCCATTAGATGTCGAAACAAGTTTCTTAAGAGAAGATATTGAAGGACATGTTTTAAAAAGAGAAGAAGTGCTTTTAAATGCGCCAAAAGAAAGAGAGGGACATATTTCTGTTCCTAAGGTAATTCAATAATGAACATTAAAGAATGTCTTAATAATAAAGAATTTGTACTTGAATCTTATAGAAAAGTAGCTGAAGCACAAAAACTTAATGCTTCTATTTCTTTAATAGATCCTATCGAACAATTAAAGGAAGAAAAAACAGGTCCTTTAGCTTATGTTCCAGTTGCTTTAAAAGATAACTTCAATATGATAGGAACGATTACTACAGCAGGTAGTAGAATCTTAGAAAACTATAAATCAGTATATGATTCAACTGTTGTTACTAAATTAAAAGAAGCAGGAGCTATTATTGTTTCTAAATCAAATATGGATGAGCTTGCAATGGGAGGTACTAATCTCACATCTTTTAAAGGAGCTTGTAAAAATCCATATGACAAAGAGCGCATTTCAGGAGGCAGTAGTGGTGGCTCTGCTGTTTTAACTTCTGTTGGAGCTGTTCCTTTGGCTATTGGTTCTGATACTGGTGACTCAGTTAGAAAACCAGCATCTTTTAATGGCGTCGTGGGAGTTAAACCAACTTATGGTCGTATTTCAAGATATGGTGTTATTCCTTATGCATCATCTTTAGATCATGTTGGCTATTTTACAAGTAATGTCGAAGATGCTGCTTTAGCACTTGAAGTATTAGCTGGAAGAGATGATAAAGATATGACATCTTCTTATGAAAAAGTAGATGCTTATCATGAATTTATTAATCAAGATATTAAAGGCAAGAAAATCATAGTCTTTAAGAATGTTGTTGATGTTATTGAAAATGAAGATGTTTTAAATAGCTTTAATAAGGTTGTTGAAGGGCTTAAAGAACAGGGAGCTATTATTAAAGAAGTAAGTTTTAATCAAGAACTTTTACGTGCTATTTTCCCGGTCTACTTTATTATTGCTAATGCTGAAGCAACTGCTAACCATGCAAACCTTACAGGTATTCCATTTGGTAGAAGAGTAGATGCTGATAGTGCTACGGATATCATGACTAAAAGTAGAACAGAAGGTTTTGGCCCTTGGATTAAAAAACGCTTTACAATTGGTTCTTATGCTTTATTTGAAGAGAATCAAGAGCGTATCTTAAGAAAAGCACAAAAGATTCGTCGTTTAATTGTTGATGAAGTAATGAAAGAATTAAAGGATGCTGATGCTTTAATTGCTCCAGCATCAGGAAATGTAGCACCACTTATTAAAGGTAGTAGTTTAGATGAAAACAGTGATGCTTATTTAATTGCAGAAAATCATATGGTAATAGAAAACTTTGCTGGTTTACCATCAATGACTTTACCTCTTACTTATAGTAAGGGATTACCTGTTGGTATTAATGTTTCATCTAATCATTTTAAAGAAGGCAATATGTTTATGATTGCTAGTGCTATTGAAAAGATTACCGGTCTTAAAGAATGCCTTAAGGAGGAATATTAATGGAATACGATGTTGTTGTAGGTATTGAAATTCATATTGAACTTAAAACAGCAACTAAGATGTTTTCAAGTGCTCCTTATGCTTTTAAGAAAGCTAGTAATACTTGTGTAAGTGAAGTAGATTTAGCTCTTCCTGGTACTCTTCCATGTGTTAATAAAGAAGCTGTTAGAAAAGCTATTGAAGCATGCACAGCATTACATCTTAATATAGATCCTTTAGTTAAATTTGATCGTAAAAACTATTATTATACTGATTTACCAAAGGGTTATCAGATTACTCAACAATTCCATCCAATTGGTAGGGATGGCTATGTAGAAATTGTTAAAGCTGACGGTACTAAGAAAAAGATTCGTATCAATCGTATTCATATGGAAGAAGATACAGCTAAACAATTTCATTTACATGATGAAACATTAATTGACTATAACAGAGCAGGTGTACCTTTAATTGAAGTGGTATCTGAGCCTGATTTAGCAAGTGGTGAAGAAGCTGCATTATATGTTGAGAAATTAAGACAGATCATGGACTATCTTGGGGTATCAGATGCCAAGATGGAAGAGGGATCTATGCGTTGTGATACCAATATCTCTATTAAAGAGAAAGGCTCTAAAGTATTTGGCACAAAAGTAGAAATCAAGAACTTAAATTCTATTGCTAATATTCAAACAGCTGTTGATTACGAAACCAAAAGACAGGCTGAATTAATCGAAAAGGGTGAAGAAATTGTTCAAGAGACAAGACGTTTTGATGAAAAGAGCCAAACTACAATTACAATGCGTAAAAAAGAAGGCTCAGTAGATTATAAATATTTCCCAGAGCCTAATATCTTCCCTATTAGATTAAGTGATGCTTTTATAAAAGAAGTTCAAGATAATATGCCTGAATTGCCTGAAGTAAAAGCTTTACGTTATGAAGAAGAATATGGTTTATCTGCTTATGATATTTCGGTCTTATTAGCTAATAAAGCTTTATGTTTATATTATGAAGATGTTATGAAAGAAGCTAAGAATGCGAAAACAGCTTGTAATCTTTTAACATCCGAATTGGTTGGAGTTTTAACTAAGGCTAATCAAACAATTGAAGATAATCCAATTAGTGCTACTAATTTCGCTAAACTGGTAAATATGCTTGAAAGTAATAAGATTTCAAGTAAACAAGCTAAAGAAATCTTACCATCAATGATTGATGGTAAAGATCCTGAAACAATTGCTTCTGAAAAAGGAATGGAACAGCTTAGCGATGAGAGTGCTATTATTGCTCTTGTTAATGAAGTATTAGATGAAAATGAGCAGTCAATTATTGACTTTAAAAATGGCAAAACTCATGCTCAAGGATATTTAGTTGGACAGGTAATGAAGAAGAGCAAAGGCAAAGCTAATCCTAAGCTTGCTGCTCAGCTTGTAGCTTCAGAACTAGCAAAACGTTAAGTGTTTTGTTAAAATTGAACCGAGGTTACAATATGAATATTTTAAAGAAAAAAGAAAACAAAGCTCCTGTTAAAGAAGAAGCTCCTGTTAAAGAAAATAAAAAGAGTCCTAAAAAAGGTGATAAGCAATTAATCTTATTAACTGTTGGTATTCTTTTAATTGTTATTCCACTTACTGTATTTGGTGGTATCTTATTACATTCAGCATTAACAAATCATTCACCAGTTACAGGTGACCGCTTCAAAGGTGATTTAGATCCAGCTATCAAAAAGAATGATATTTCAGAACTTGAAAAAGAAATTAAAACTATTGATGGTATTGAAGACTGTAAGATTGTTTTAACAACTGCACAGCTTAGAATTAATGTTGATACTAAAGATGATTTATCTTTAGAAACAATACAAGAATTAACTGAGAAAGTATATGAGAAAGTAAATATTAAACTTCCTATTAATACTTACTTTACATCTCTTGGTAATAAGAAGATGTATGATTTAGCAATTAATATCTATAACTTCATTGATGCTGAAAATGAAAATATGATCTATATTATTGCTACAAAGAATTCCAAGATGCCTGAGAAAAAAGTGCAACTTGTATCTGAACCATTAAATGAAGAACTTGCTAAAGAATTACGCGGCGAATTAGAACCAACACCAACTGAGACAGGAGAATAAAAAGCTTCTATAAAGAAGCTTTTTTACTATTTTATGAAAGATATTATTAGAGAAGTTAAATGCATTGATATGACAAATGAGGGATATGGTATTGCAAAAGATGATGGTTATATTCTCTTTGTTAAAGGAATGATTATTGATGAAGTAGCTAAAGTTAAAGTCATATCGAAGAAGAAGAATTATGGCTATGCCATCATTGATGAAATTATCGAAGCTAGTCCATATCGTATTACTCCTAAGTGTCCTGTAGCTAATAAATGTGGCTCTTGTGATTTGCAACATATGAACTATAAAGGACAATTAGAATTCAAGAAAAAGAGTGTTATTAATGTCTTTGAATCAATTGCTCATATGAATGTTAATGTCAAAGATACTTTAGGAGCAGATGATATTTATTATTATCGTGATAAAGTACAAATACCAATTAATGATCAAAAATTTGGCTATTATCGTAAACATTCTAATGATATTGTGGAATGTAATCGTTGTCTTTTACAATCTTTTAAAGTAAATGAAATTATAAGTTATCTTAAACAACAATTAATTAGTTTAGGCTTAGATCAACATTTTAGACATCTAGTTATTAAAGAAGGCTATCATTCTAAAGAAATAATGATTGCTTATGTTACAAAAGATAATATTAAAGATAAATTAATTGATTTAAATAATGCTCTTGTTAAGAAATATCCTGAAGTAGTATCGATTTTAATGAATATTAATAGTCGTAATGACAATGTAATCTTAGGAGATAAAACAGTATTACTTTATGGCAAAGAGAAGATTAAAGATACTTTATGTGGCTTAGAATTTGAAATATCATTAAAGTCTTTCTACCAAATAGATGTAGCACAAGCCGAAAAGTTATATAACACCGCTGCAACAATGGCTAAGATTAATTCCAATGATATAATCTTAGATTTATATTGTGGTATTGGTACTATTACTCTTTGTTTAGCAAAATACGCAAAAGAAGTTGTAGGTGTTGAAATAGTTGAAGAAGCTATTAAAGATGCTAAAAAGAATGCTATAGCTAATGGTATTGAGAATGTATCTTTCTATTGCCAAGATGCTAAAGAAGGTATTGACAAGCTATTAAAAGGCAAAGATATTGTATTTGTAGATCCTCCTCGTAAAGGATTATCACAAGAGGTTAGAGATGCTTTAAATAATAGTGATATTAAAAAGATTGTTTATATCTCATGTAATCCTTCAACACAAGCTAGAGATGTACTTGATTTAGCTAAGAATTATGAGCTTGTTGAATGTCAACCGGTTGATATGTTTCCAAACACAGCTCATGTAGAGACCGTAACTCTTCTGTCCCGACAAAAAACCGGATGATCATATCGAGATTGAGATTAATCTGGGTGAGATTGATGCGACAAGTGCTGAGACGAAGGCTACATACAAAGAAAACGAGGAATGGGTGCAGGAGCACTACGGATTCCATGTAACAAACCTGAAAATTACCCAGGTGAAACAGAAGTATGGAATTATAGAAAGAGAGAATTACAATAGGCCAAAATCAGAGAATAGTAGACGACCGGGTACAACTCCGGAAAAGGAGAAAGCTATCACAGAAGCACTTAAGTATTTTAAAATGATATGATAAAAAGAGGCATTCTTTTATAGAGTGCCTCTAATTTTTTGCGACAAATTATTTATGGACATAGGAAAGCTTTTCTAATAATCTTCATCAAATCTTTATTTTTTCTTTGTAATCTGTTTTCAGATTGAAAAATATCTATGGTAGCAAAATAAAAAAACAAATTTATATATAGGTAAAGGAAAGGGAAAAATAATGGAAATGATGCTTAAAACTAACGAACTTTGTAAGACATTCAAAGATCAGAAGGCGGTAAATAAAGTATCGCTGAATATACCAAAGGGTTGTGTATACGGCCTCCTTGGACCAAACGGAGCAGGAAAGTCGACAACACTAAAGATGATAACCGGAATCATGAAGCCTACAGATGGTGAGATAATCTATGACGGAAAGCCATGGAGCAGAGCAATTCTTGAAGAGATTGGAGCACTCATCGAAAATCCTCCAATCTATGAAAATCTTACAGCAAGAGAGAATCTTGAAGTAAGAGCTATTCTTCTTGGAGTGGCAAAGAGCCGAATCGATGAAGTTTTAAAAACAGTTTCACTTACAAATACAGGAAAAAAGAAGGCTGGTCAGTTTTCGCTGGGAATGAAGCAAAGACTTGGAATCGCACTTGCACTTCTTGCAAATCCCAATCTCCTTATTCTGGATGAGCCTACAAACGGACTTGACCCAATCGGAATTGAAGAGCTTAGAGAACTTATAAAAACCTTCCCTGAGCAGGGAATGACCGTGATTTTGTCAAGCCATATTCTTTCAGAGGTTCAGATGTGTGCTGATTATATCGGAATAATCTCAGACGGAGTACTTGGATATGAAGGTAAGCTTCTTCCGGGACAGAATCTTGAAGAGCTCTTTATGGATGTTGTTAAGAAAAATCGTAAGCTTCAGAATATCGAATAAAGAACGTAAATTACTAACCATCTTAGAGATTAGATGAAAGGACTAAAGCAATGACTAATATAATAAGAGCGGAATTTTTAAAATCAAAGAGAACTATGAGTAGTAAACTCATAGTTGTATTTCCAATAATTACACTTGTAATGGCATTTGTGCTTACGTTAGGAATGACCAATGCCTACGCAGAGAGCGCATGGAACTGGTGGTATGTACTTCTTCTTCCTGGTATGATTGCTATCGTAAGCTACCTTTCTGTAATTAGAGAAAAGAAAAACGGATACTACAACATCAAGACTCTTCCAATGGAACAAAGAAAACTGATGCTTGGGAAAATTGCTTATCTTGGAATCCTTGTTCTTGTATCAAATGTAGTACTTTTTGCAGGAGCTACCGTGGGGGGAGCTATTTTAACAACAAGTATTCCTGTAATTGGAGCAGCTATAACGGTTGTCGTTCTAACTATCACAGAGCTTTGGCAGATACCACTGTTCTTATTCTTAAGTGAAAAATTTGGAATGGTAGTAGAACTTATGGTTTGTCTTTTTATAACTGTGCTTGGAATTATCGTAGCACCTTCAGAAAAATGGTTTATACTGGTCTCTGCGATATCCATGAGAGTTGTTACGCCGCTTTTGCATGTACTTCCAAATGGATTGAGAGCGCAGGCAGGGGAACCACTTCTTAGTTCCTTCGTAATTCTTCCTGGAATTCTCATTGCACTCGCCCATTTTATGCTTTTAACTTATCTATACCTTAACTGGTTTGAAAAAAGAGAGGCGAAATAATAATGTTTACCAGATGTCTTCGCGCAGATTTTTATAAGATGAAAAGAAGTTCCGTAATAATTGCTCATATTATAATCCCGATTGTGGTAAGTGCAGTGTTTCTTGCTTATTATGCGATTTCCGGATGGAATGAAACAGATAAGATAACTGCTTTTTATGAGACTCTTGGATCTGCATTTCCTGTATTGATTGGAATATTTACTGCTAGTACAATGGAGCAGGAGCAAAATGCCGGGGCATTCCAAAATCTTCTTACTTTAAGAAGTAAGACAGCAGCGCTCTTTTCTAAGGTAGTGACATTACTTGTGTTTGGTCTTTTTGCCTTGTTGTTTACGGCGGTTATATTCGGATTTGGCTTTAACATGATACATGGACATAGTATCGCTTCAATGGGGCTTTTTGTTAGAACAGTCCTTGTGATGTGGCTTTCCGCAATCCCACTTTATCTGATATTTGAGATTTTTGCATTTGTTTTTGGAAAAGCTTTTGCAATAGGTGCAGGTTTGATTTCGGGACTTATCAGTGCACTTTTCCTTACTGATATTGGAATGTATGTCTGGAAGATTGTACCACTTTCATGGACAGCCAGAATTCCTGAAATATTCCTTGCATACGAGCTTGCGGATAGGGGAGCACTTTCTGAAATAAAGTTGCATTTACCGATTTACCTGGTAGTTGTTGCTGTATGCTTTGCAGGATATTTTGCTTTTGCTACAAACTATGAGGGTAGTAAAATATCTGAATAATCAGCTTCAAATATAATGAAATAGAGAATGAAAAAAGAATATGGCAAACATACTTGTGGTTGACGACGAAAAAGCCATTTTAAACATGATTGAGAGTATTCTTGTTAAAGACTCTCACACCGTTACAAAAATTGATGAACCTACGAAAATTGAAATGGATAAGCTCTCGCGCTTCGACCTAATATTACTGGACGTGATGATGCCTGGAATTGACGGTTTTGAGCTTTGCTCGAAGATAAGAAATGTGGTTGATTGTCCGATTTTATTTATCACTGCAAAGACGGATGAGGGAAGTCTTGTAAATGGACTTGCCCTTGGTGCAGATGATTATATCTGTAAGCCCTTCGGAGTAATGGAACTTCGTGCAAGGATTGGAGCACACCTTCGAAGAGAAAAACGTGAACATGTGGCAAGACTTGCTCTTGGCAGAATATGCTTTATGCTTGAAGCACGAAAGATGATGATTGATGAAAAGGAAATAAGTCTTACAAAGGCAGAGTATGACATATGAGAGTTTTTAGCAAAGAACCGCGGACAGATTTTTTCAAAGGAACAGATATTGGAAAAGGTGTTAGGTTACGACAGTGAAAGTAGCGATAGCACAATCATTACACATATCAAAAATATTAGAACAAAGCTTTCAAGCTTCAAGTATATGCCGATTAAGACAGTTTGGGGGATTGGATATAAATGGGAAGAGTAAAGAGTAAGAATAAAAAAAACAAGAGAGGTACGCTGGGTCTTGAAAGTATGTTTGAGGCCTATATTTTTTTAATGGGATTTGCACTTGTTATATGGGTTATCATTTCTTATTTTGCTTTTGGCGTGCTTATCAATATTGGTGCTATATACCCGGCTAACTACGTGGAATATAGAATAAATGAAGTCTTTGAACAGATTGAAACAGCAAACGAAGTGACAGAGGATATAATTCCTGATGTATGTCATTATGTTGTTTTTTCAGAGGATGGGGAAGTAATCTCTGGCAATCTTGGCGAAAAGGATGTGGAAACAGCACGGAAGGTATTAGCAAATAAGAATTATAGCGATAGCAAATATTATAAAGTTATTCCCCGGACGGATGAATATGTTGTCTTGCAATATAGACTTAAGCCTCAGTATAAATCTTTGTGGATGAATGAACATATGCCAAACCCGGAAATACTTTTGATGTTGTTCGTTCTTTTCTGCTGTATCGGAATTATTCAGATTTTTGCAAAGAGATTTGGATATAGAATCAGAAAGAAGATGGCTCCCATGAGGGGGGCTTTAGTGCAGATTGGCGACAGAAATTTAGATTTTGAAATCAATTATTCAGGTGTTCGTGAGATTGATGAATGTTTGGTGGCACTTGATGATATGCGATATGCACTTAAGACTTCACTTCAGAAGCAGTGGGAGACCGAGCAGGAAAAGAACAGGCAGATGTCAGCGCTTGCCCATGACATCAAGACGCCTCTTACGGTGGTACGTGGCAATTCCGAGCTTTTATTAGAGACAGAGCTTACGGATGAACAGAAGAATTATGCGGACTATATTTCAGGAAGCGTACTTCAGATTCAGAATTATGTACAGACTCTCATAGAAGTTACGAAGTCTCAAGAGGGGATTTTACAGGCGCCTGTTAACGTGAATGTCTATGATATTCTGACTGATATCAAAAAGCAGACCTTGGGGCTATCGGAAGTTTATCAGCATCAGATTAACTGGAAAGAAGAATTGGAAAGTGAAAATAGCGACTCTGTTATAAGCGTCGTGTACGATCATGTTGTCAGGGCTGTCATGAATGTTGTGAGAAATGCTGCTGAGCACACGCCAAGGGGCAGTGTGATAAATATTACAGTTACTTACAGTGATGGAGAACTTGCCTTTACCGTTGAGGATTCCGGAAGTGGCTTTACGCCCGAAGGGCTTGCCCATGGCACAGAGCAATTTTTCATGGATGATTCTAGCAGAACTGGCGGCTCTCATTATGGCATAGGATTGTACTTTGCGAAAAAAGTAGCTGAGGAGCACGGAGGAAAGATTGTTCTTGCTAATTCCAATGAGACTAGTGGAGCCAAGGTTGAGATAAGCTTTACTAGTCAATAGTTTTGATAGCATTACTTTTTCTTCTTGCCACGTCCATTTCTCTTAACTGGTTTGCAGATAATCAGGGTATTCTTTTTTATATACACTTTTATATGTGCTATTTTGTATTAGTTCTATCTAATAACAGAGAATGAATATGCCATATTTCTCTAGACAAATGTTCAATCTGATTTTTATACTTTTTATATCATCGCTATAGATTACTTCAATAGAATTTGCTCGTTTAGTAATCCGATTAACATTATTGGTATATCTTGAAAATAGGCCTTGTATCTTCCTAAAGGGTTGTAAGTTAATAATAAATATATCAGCTACAATGTATGAAATAGATGATATTGGTGTTATCTTATAAGTAATGCTAAGGCTTATAGAGGCTTGATAATGAAAACATATGTTAATGCAGAAGAATTGAAGAATGAAATCAATAATAGCTTTAATAAATATATTATTGAATTTGATAATATTCCTGAATCTTTAAAAGATAAAAGAATAGATGAAGTAGATCGTACGCCATCTGAAAATCTTGCATATCAACTTGGTTGGACAAGCTTGCTTTTAAAATGGGAAAAAGATGAAAGAGCAGGTCTAATAGTTAAGACGCCATCAGATTTATTCAAATGGAATCAGCTTACCGATTTATATAAATGGTTTAACGATACTTATGCTTACCTATCATTAGCAGAATTAAAAAGTAAGTTAAAAGAAAATATTGAAGCTATTGACTTAATGATTGATGAAATGAGTGAAGAAGAATTATTTAAACCTCATATGCGTAAGTGGGCTGATGAAGCTACTAAAACTGTTACTTGGGAAGTTTATAAATTTATTCATATTAATACTGTTGCACCGTTTACCACTTTTAGGACAAAGATTAGAAAATGGAAAAAGATATTAAATCTTAAATAAAAGCCTAAAGAGTATTTCTTTAGGCTTCATTTATATGATGCTTAGCTTTTAATTCATCAATTAAAGCTTCACATCCCATTAAAATATCATTCCATGTTGCTTCAAAATCACCAGTATACCAAGGGTCTTTAACAGCTCTATTTTGACCAATATGTGATAGAAGTAATGATACTTTATCTTGTGGATCGTTATTAGTTAATCTTATTACATCTTTAAGATTACTTTCATCCATAACTACTAAATAATTATAATAGTCATAATCATCAATTGTTAATTGACGTGCTTTTTTACCAGTACAATCGATACCATGTTCCTTTAATTTTTCTCTTGCGGGAGGATATACGGGATTGCCTATTTCCCAAGAGCTGGTAGCAGCTGATGCAACTTCAAAAGATGATGAAAGCTGAGCTTTATTTAAAAGATCTTTAGTAATATATTCAGCCATTGGACTACGACAAATATTGCCAAGACAAATATATAAAATTTTAATCATAACTTTCTCCTTTTTAATATTATAACTAATGAATATATAATAAGAGATGATGAAAACTTGTGATATGAGCTATAAAATAGCAATCTGTGATGATTTAGAAAGTGATCGTAATTATCTTAATGATTTATTAAATAGATGGGCTACTAATAATAATTACATTTTAAAAATAGATAGCTTTGCTTCATCTGAAAGCTTTTTATTTAATTATGAAGAAGTAAAAGATTATGACATTTTATTACTAGACATTGAAATGGGTGCAATGGATGGCGTGACAATGGCTAAAAGAATACGTCAGGATGATGATGTTGTGCAAATCATTTTTATAACAGGATACTCTGATTATATTTCCGAAGGCTATGAAGTAAATGCTCTACATTATTTAATGAAGCCTATAAAAGAAGAAAAGTTTTATTTAGTGCTTAATCGAGCAATTGAAAAGATTAAGAAAAATGATATTACTTTAAATTTAGAAACAGCTCATGAAATGGTAAGAATTCCAATATATCAGATACATTATGTTGAAGTATTTGGCAATTATATAACAATACATGCTTCTGATGATATTGTGGTTAAGATGACTTTAAATGAGATTGAGAAATTGCTTGATGAGCGTTTTTATCGTGTTGGACGCTCGGCAATTGTTAATTTAAATATGATAAGTAGAGTTACTAAAACTGATATTAAACTATTGGATGGGGCCTCTATTCATCTTCCTAGAGGAGCATATGATGGTATTAACCGTGCCATTATTAACACGAGGTAAACTATGGGTTTATTTTCAAAGAAAATTGATAAAGAAATCGCTTTATATCAAAGTGAATTAATTGAAACGCATTATCGTGAAGTAGATAATATGTATCGTCAAATTAGAGGTTGGCGCCATGATTATCGTAATCATATCCAAACAATGAAAGCTTATGCTGCTAAAGGGGATCTAATAGCGATTAAGAATTATCTAGATTTATTAGATGATGATTTAACTACTGTTGATACTGTTATTAAAACTGGTAATGCTATGACTGATGCGATATTGAATTCTAAAATATCATTAGCTAAAGCGAAGGATATTGAAGTAATTGCTGATGCTCATATTCCAGTTAAATTAAAAACTAGAGAAATTGATTTATGTTGCATCATTGGCAACCTTTTTGATAATGCAATAGAAGCAAGTGTTAAACTTCCTAAGGAACAAAGACAAATACGTATTTACATGGATATGAAAAATACGCAACTTTATATTTCTTTTACTAATTTCACTGCCAATAAAAAGATGAAAAAAGAAGGCATGTTATATAAAAGTAGCAAAGGTGCTGGACATGGTTTTGGCTTAGTTAGAATAGATGCTATTATCGAAAGACTTGATGGTTATATAAGTCGTAATAGTGAAGATGGTGCTTTTACAACTGAAATTCTTATTCCTCAAATATAATTACAATTCATCATCATTTTTTAACAATTCATCCCTGTAATTCTTGTAAGGGTACTTTTTATGTAATGATATACGCGGAGAAAAAAATATGAAAAAAGAAAAACCAAAGTATAGCAGTTTACAAAATGTTAAATGGATGATTGATATTGCTTATAAAACCCGAAAAAGAGTTCTTTTATTCTGTCTTCTTTCAGCAAGCTTAGAAGTACTGCTTAATTTAACGCAACTCTATATTGCACCAGAAATAATTAAATGTGTGGAACAAAAAGTTTCAATCGAAGTCTTACTTCTTACAATACTTGTTTACACTTTAGCTTTGTTTTTTATTACTGGTTTTAAACAATATATTGAAGAGAATACATTATTTGGAAGGATAGATGTTAGACACAATATTATTAGTAAAATTAGCGAAAAATGTATTTCAACATCTTACCCAAATACTTTAGAAAGTAATTTTATTAGATTGAGAGATGCAGCTTATTTAGCTACCGAAGGAAATGATCAAGCAACTGAACATATTTGGGATACTTTAACAATGTTACTTAAAAATATTATTGGTCTAGTTGCTTATTTATTTATTCTTTCATCATTCGATCCCTTTCTTATATTGCTTATTATCATTACTTGTTTCATATCCTTTTTTGTTTCTAAATATACTAATAATTGGCGTTATGCACATAAAGATGATAACGAAAAATATTATCATAAAAAAAGATATATTCGCGATAAATCAGAATCAGTTAAATTAGCTAAAGATATTCGTATATTTGGTTTAAATAATTGGCTTAATGAATTATTAGATAATGTTCATAATCAATATTTAGAATATCGTTTGAAATATGAAAAGGTAACTTTAATTGCCGATATAACAGAAGTCATTTTAACAGTTGTTAGAAATGGCATTGCTTATATCTATTTAATTAATATGACTCTTAATGAAGGGTTAAATGTATCTTCTTTCGTTTTATATTTTGTGACAATTACTACTTTAACTAATTGGATTATGGGCATATTAAGAGAAGCATCAATTCTTCATAAAGAATCCTTAGATATTTCTTCTTTAAGAGAATTTTTAGATTATCCTGAGCCTTTTAAATTTGATGATGGTCAAGACATTCCTCTATCTTCTAGTTATGAGATAAAATTAGAAAATGTTTCTTTTCATTATCCTGAAAGTAAACAAAATATAATCCATAATCTCAATTTAACCATTCATCCTAAAGAGAAATTAGCGATTGTTGGTTTAAATGGTGCTGGTAAAACAACGCTTATTAAGCTTATTTGTGGTTTATTAGAACCAAGTGAGGGAAGAATATTATTAAATGGTCAAGATATAAAAGAATTTAATCACAACAAGTATTACGCATTATTTAGCGCGGTCTTTCAAGATTTTTTGGTATTAGATGTTACAATTGCTGAAGAAATAGCTGAGAAAACAAAAGATATTGATTATCAAAGAATTAATGATTGTCTTAATTATGCAGGTTTAAATAATACAATTAATAAATTACCACAAGGATTAAATAGCCACATTGGAAGAGAAGTATATCTTGATGGTGTTCTTTTATCAGGTGGTGAAATGCAACGTTTAATGTTGGCGAGGGCATTATATAAAGATGGACCAATTCTCTTGTTGGATGAGCCGACAGCTGCTTTAGATCCGTTGGCTGAGAGTGAAATTTATCAGAAGTATAATGATATGGCCAATGGTAAAACATCATTATTTATTTCTCATCGTTTAGCTTCAACAAGATTTTGTGATCGTATTATTTTAATTAGTGATGGACAAATTATCGAAGAAGGAAATCATGATACTTTGTTAAAACAAAATGGTGAATACGCTAAGCTCTTTAAAGTTCAAAGTCAATATTATCAAGAAAGAGAGGAGAGATGATGAAATTAGATATTAAACACGCATTAGAAATGCAACTTAAAGCTCTTAGAGAACTTTATAAAGTATCACCAAGATTCTTTCCTATTATGACTTTAAAAAGCTTATTTGAAGCAATAACACCATATGTTACAGTATATTTTTCATCACAAATATTAAAAGAAATTGCTACTTTTCGCCGTGAAGATATTCTTTATAAATGGGTTATTATTAGCACTATATCACTAGCTATAATATCGCTTATTACGGCATTACTAAAAGAAAGATATGAAACACTATTAGATGATTTATATGGACGTAAAGAGATTATCTTTATACATAAGATGTTCTCTTTAGATTTTAGCGAACTTGATAGACAAGAAAATCATGATTTGAGAGCACAAATTAAACAAAATGAACAATGGTCTAATTGGGGCATTATGCGAAGTGTAAAGATATATGCTGGCCTTTTAACAGCTTTAATAGGATTATTAAGTGGTTGTGTTTTAACTTTTAGTCTTTTTAAATCCAAAGTAATGGGTGTAGGATATCTTACTATTATTAATCATCCAGCGTTTATCTTAATGATGGTTGTATTAGTTTTTGGGGTCAGCATCTTAGCAGGACGTTTAAGAACGAAAGCTTTATCTTATTGGAATAGTTTTAGTGAAGAAGCAACTTTTGGAAATCGTTTATTTTCGCATTTTGGTTTTGTTGGAACTAGAAATGAATCACAAGCTGATATTCGCATGAATAATCAAAATGATTTAATAAGAGCTTATTGGGAAAAAAGTACGATTTTTGGTGTTGATGGTAAAATTGCCAAATGTGCTGCCAAAGAGATGGGTATTTATGCTGGTTTAGCTGTTTCAATTACGACAATTATTACTGGAGCTATTTATTTATTTGCTTGTTTAAAAGCTTGGGGTGGAGCAATTGATGTAGGTAGCATCATGCAATATGTAGGTGCATGCAGTGCTATGGTTATTAATGTCTTTTCACTTACATCTTTGGTTGGTGAAATGAACACTAATGCTCCTTATCTTGATAAAACATTTGAATTTTTAAATATTCCTAATGCAATGTATCAAGGTAGTCTTACTACTGAAAAAAGAAATGATTGTCATTATGAAGTAGAATTTAAAGATGTATCTTTTAAATATCCTAATAGTGATATTTGGTCTTTGTATCATGTGAATATGAAATTTAAAATAGGTAAAAGATTAGCAATTGTAGGTGAAAATGGTAGTGGTAAGACAACCTTTATTAAACTGTTATGTCGTTTATATGATCCTCAAGAAGGACAAATCTTATTAAATGGTATTGATATTCGTAAATATCGTTATGATGACTATATTAATATCTTCTCAATTGTATTCCAAGATTTTGAATTATTATCTGCTCCTTTAGCAGAGAATGTTGCTGGTTCTATTCATTATGATGCAGCTAAGGTTTATAAGGTTTTAAACGATGTTGGCTTTAAAGAGCGTTTAGAAAAGATGGAAAATGGTTTAGATACTTATATTTATAAAGATTTTGATGAAAGCGGCAGTGATATATCTCTTGGAGAGGCACAAAAGATAGCTATTGCAAGGGCATTATATAAAGATGCGCCATTTATTATTCTTGATGAACCGACAGCATCTTTAGATCCTATTGCTGAAGAAGAAATATATAGTAAATTTGATTTAATAACCGGAAATAAAACAGCTGTTTATATCTCACATCGCCTCTCTTCTTGCAAATTCTGTGATGAAATTGCGGTTTTTGATAATGGCTCAATTGTAGAACAGGGAAGTCATGAAGAATTGCTTAAAAAAGAAGGCAAATATTACAAACTTTGGAATGCACAAGCACAATATTATCTTTAATAATAATTACAATAGCTCTTCTTTATTTGTTAGAATTAAGGTAGAGGATATGTCATGGAATATAATAATGCAGAATTATTGGCTTTAAATTTAATGGAAAGAACAGATTTTAAAAATATTAAAAGAAATGAAATGGCTAGTTTTGCGTCAATGCTAGCTGAATTAAGGCCAGATGTAGCTAAAGAAATAATTGCTAAATTTCCAGAATTAGCTGATTTTATGAAAACTACATTGGTTGAATATCGTACAATACTTGAAAATATTATTAAAGCCGATGATGATAGTTTAAATAATTATTATAAGATTAATCATGAAGGTCTTGATGATATTAAAGATGCTAGGATATATTATAAAGATATTTGTGAAAAGGTTTTAACTAACTTAGATAAACTTTTAGATGATGATGATTTATCAGTAGAAGAAAGTTTAAAAATTATCAGTCAACAAAAAGAAATCTTAGAACTTGTAAATAAACATGACGAAATGGCTTTTGAACAAGAAAAATATTATGAAGAGAAAGCCAATATAAAAGATAGTGAAAAAAGACAGTTTAGTTGGAAAACGATTGGCACAATTAGTGGCGCAATAGTAGGAGTTGCCATAATTACGGTTGCAGCCTTAAGTGGAGGCAATATCAATTTAAAGCTTCCAGATAAAAAAATTTAAAATACTTACTTTATCAATTAACCGTTATAACGGTTTAGATATACAAAGGAGGTATATGATGATTGTTACCCTAAATTCTCTTCCTAAAACATTAGAAGAGCTCAAAGCTATGTCTGAAGCTAACTTAACTAAGCCAGAAGAAGTAGCAGCTCTTACAGTAGTAGCACTTTCGCTTTATCCAAATAATCCTCAAGAAAGTGAAAAAATGCTTGATTATTTGCGTGGTCCTCGTCCTTTAAATGGTATTGATAAACAATTTATCAAAGACCGTTTCCGTGGCAAAGATTATTTAATGCGCTCTTATTTTGTAGGTTCTAGTCCTGATAATAATTATCAAGTTAAAGAGCCATATCAAATTGAAATTAATGAAAATAATAACAGTAGAGTGCAATTTAATGAAGGTTATTTAACATTATATATAACATGCAGTGGTGCTGATAGTCCTCGTCCATTAAAATTACGCAATAAAGCATCTACTGGTGAATGGTTCCTTTGGGAGCAACAATTACTTACCGGTATCAAAGTCCCTAAAGAAGAAGATCCTTGGGCTTGATTTAAGAAATGTTCTAGCTAAAACTAGAACATTTTTTTGTTTATCTATTTAAAAATTATTTGAAATAGTTATTTAGAATGTTATAATCTATTTAAAGAAAGTTTTAAATAGGTAAGGAAATGGGAGATACAAATATCTTTAAAGTATTAGCAGATAGTTCAAGAAGAGATATTTTAACTATGCTCAAAGATGGAAGACTTAATGCAGGAGAAATTGCATCTAAACTAGATATAACGCCCGCTGCTCTTTCTTATCATTTAAAGCTTTTAAAAAATGCTGATTTAATTAATGAATATAAAGAAAAAAATTATATCTATTATGAAATCAATACAACAGTCTTTGACGAATTAGTGTTATGGATTAAACAATTTGGAGATAAGAAATGAAAAAATTAATGTGGATATTGGCGTTTATACCAACTGCTATTACGCTTTTTTATTACAATCAACTACCTGATATTATTCCTGCTCATTTCGATTTTAATGGAAATGTTGATAGATGGGGTAATAAGATTGAAAGCTTACTTTTACCATCGATTATTCTTTTATTGACAATCGTGATGCATTTTACAATTAATTCAATTGAAAAGAAAGCTCTTAAAGCATCTTCAGAAAAAGAATTGATGGAAGTGAATTCGGTTATTAAAGTTATGAAATTTATTGCAATACTAGAAAATATTATCTTTGGGATTTTAAATTGCTTATTACTTATATGTTTTATGGGAAAAGAAACAAATACTGCAAGTATTATGAAATATAGCTTAATGCTTATCGGTATTATGCTTATTATTTTGGGTAATTATACAAGTCGTGTTAAAAGAAATACACTTGTAGGCTTTAGAATGTCTTATAGTTTATATAATGATATAACATGGCTTAAAAGTAATCGTTTCGCTTCTAAAGTAATGGTGATTGATGGCATATTAATATTTATTTCAACTTTCATTTTTGAAGCTAAGTATTTGATTATATTGTCTATTACAAATATCTTAATTTCGATTTTAATTATTATGTTAAAAGCGAAAAAAATATATGAAAAAGAAATCAAAAAGGATGCTTAATTGGACTTGTAAGCTGAAAGTAGACAAATAAAAAAGTCTACTTTTTTATTTGTCATAATTAATTTACAGGAGGTAATA
>CAKUWO010000008.1 GCA_934699415.1 uncultured Erysipelotrichaceae bacterium | reverse complement strand
AAATTACTGCTGTACATTTCAGACTTGTCATCAAAACAATCGATACAGTAATAAATATCGAACCCACTTATATACTCACATTCTAAAAAATATGCAGAAAGATAAGTGTTCAAAAGAACACATTTGTCAAGCAATGCGTTTGAATCTTCTTTAAGCGGCATATTATAATTGCTGATTTTAACTTGAATGTTCTGCCCTCGAGCACTACTGCCCAAGGTGTAAAAATAAAAAGAAGAATAATTGGTCTTTGTGCTAAAAGATATGTTTTCATCACTAAATAATTCTTCAATAAAATCTACAACCGCAGTATTTGTTACATTATGAAGGCTTACAAAAACAGTACCGACAAATCGGCTTTTGTTCTGTATTCCCTTAAGCTTTTTGAAAAACCTGACACCTGCTGCCGAATCGAAGAAATCTACGGCTTTGGGTACATCTTTTTGTTTTTTCGGTTCATTAGATTTATGACGAATTTCGTAATGATTTTGCACCTTGACAATTTCAAACGCAGTACCATTTGCATTAAAGCAAGGGAATTTATCTGCCTTCTCATCATTTGTAAGAATATGACAGCAGACAAGATTGTGATCGGCGGTAGCACCGCTTCTGCTCTGCGGTAAAATGTGATCTACATTCCAGCCACAATCACTATTGCGGTCGTTGTAGGCACCTTTGGCTATTGTTCTGCCGGCAAAGTCTTTTACTTTAGTTTCTTTGCCGAAAGACTTATTCCAAAGACGCATTGCTGTTTCTCTGTTTAAGTCCATAAATTTTTGTTTGCTTTTTTCCATAGTGTTTTGGAAAGAAGCTGATTGCCTCCCTAGATGTTAGTCAAACCATAAATGCATGTGACCAACCATAGGGCGACCTATTGCTATAAACCTCAAAGGGCAATCCTCATAATAGCATTACAGAAGATTAGTTAGTCAATTTTCAATAGTTTACATTGAAAGGGTTCAGATTTATGAATTGCAGAAATATTATGCTTTAAAATAAAGCAATAGTCAATCTTGAAAGATGTATTACATTTTAATATTTATTAAAGCACCGCATGACTTTGTGTGTTGTTCGGCGGAACCGGTGCTTTTCACGCACTGCCAAACATTTATTTAATTTCAATTCATCGCTCAATAAACAAATAGTTATCGAAGTATTCTGATATGACGCAACGATTTTCAGGCAGTGGCGCAGAAATATTTTAGTATAAAAATTCCATTGAATAGATTTTCGATATGTAATTCGCATTATTCCTTTTGATGATTTTATTTACCTTTTATTGGAACAATTTCTGATGGTTGTTTTGTTACAGCCAATTTAAAAGAAATTAATCTTGATTATAAACGTAATGGTAGAGGCAAATTTAGATGCTTTTTAAACACTTTAGAAAAACAATAATAGCTGTGTTAGAATAACAGTTGGAGACGTATCGAAGTGGTTATAACGAGCCTGACTCGAAATCAGGTTGTCGGGTAACCGGCACGTGGGTTCGAATCCCACCGTCTCCGCCATTAAGGGGAATTATCATGAAATTGATTGAGCCAAGCATTGAATATGGCAAGCAAATTCAAGCATATCGTCAAGAATTTATAGATTGTAACGAAATCATTCAAGGTGCTGGATTACTTTTAAACCACTCTTCAGCCAAAGATTGGTTAGATGAACTTGAACGATGTAAAGACGAAAAAACTACTCCTGATAATCTTGTACCATTTAGTCAATATATTTATGTAAGAGAAAGCGATCATAAAATTGTTGGTGTTATTCAAATAAGACATTATTTTAATGATTATTTAGAAAAATATGGCGGCCATATTGGCTATTCTGTTTGTCCAAGCGAGAGAAGAAAAGGATATGCAACTGAAATGTTGTCTTTAGTTTTACCCAAATGCAAAGAATTAAACATTGATAAAGTATTAATTACTTGCGTAAAAGAAAACGAAGCTAGTCGTAAAGTCATCTTAAAAAATGGCGGTCAATATGAATCAACAGTCTTTGAGCCTAGTAATGAAAAATACTTAGAAAGATATTGGATTGATGTAAATAAGCCTGCATAAGCAGGCTTTTATTATGCTTATTATCTAATAATTATGTGGTTAATATATGCACTTACATCATTATTTGTAGATTTAATATCAATCTTGGCTAAATGTGGAATCAACAAAACAGGTTCAACAAACGCTACCACATTAAGAGCAATTGTTGTTACAGCATTTTTATGGCTAATGGTTTTAGTAACACATAAAAACTATTAAAGAATGTTGATTTAAAAGTAATTATCTTTATTCTTTTATCTAGTCTTGTAACCAGTACATGGTTAGCTTATTACAAAGCTTTACAATTAATTAAGCACCATAGACATCATGATATAGCTTAATGATATCTTTTTCATTTATTTCTTTAATTGTATTTGATGGACTGCCACTAGCCATAGCATCTTTTGCCATTTTAGCAATACTATTTAAATATTTATCTTTATCAATACCATATTCAGCTAGACTTGGTACATCACATTTAATACAAAGCTTAATTACTTCTTCAACAAATAATTCACTAGCTCTAATATCATCTTCTTCATCAATGCCAATAGCTCTAGCCATATCCGCAAAACGCTCATATGTCCCATCTTTTACATAATCTAAACAGGTTGGAAGTAGCATCGCATTAGATAAACCATGAGGTACATGAAATAATGCACCAATAGGTCTACTCATACCATGAATAATAGTAACTGATGAATTAGCAAAACTAACACCAGCTTCATATGATGCAATTGCCATCTCTTCTCTTGCTGCAAAATCTTCATCTAAGGCTAATAGAAGATATTTAAAGATGCGTTTAATAGCAGATAAGGCAAACATATCACTTTGTGCAAAAGCCCTTCTAGATGTATATGCTTCAATGGCATGTGTAAGGGCATCAAGACCAGAAGATGCGGTTACTTTCTTTGGCATACTATAGCTAAAGGATGGTTCAACAATAGCTACATTTGGCCACAAACTATCACCTTTAAGTAACATCTTAATATTAGTTTCATTATCATTAATAATTGTAAAAGGTGTAGTCTCAGAACCTGTACCAGAGGTTGATGGGATCATTACTAAAGGCGGAATTTTATGATTAATGTTTTTACCCATATAATCGCTTAATTTACCTTTGCCATTGACTAAAATTGCTATCGCTTTAGCACCATCAAGTTGACTACCACCACCAAAACCAATTAAAAAATTGCATTTTTCTTTCTGATAAACTTCTAAACCATCATTAATCATTAAATCATCTGGTTCATTATCGATGCCATTATAAATTGCATAAGCTATCCCATTTCTTTCAAGTAATTCAATAATTGTATTGATATGTCCTTGTTTAATCATTGAACCACCAGTTACAATAAGAGCTTTTTTACCTAATTTAATAATCTTTTCTTCTGATGCATTAAGTGCACCATCGCCAAGATAAACATCATTTGCAGTTTTAAATCTATGTGCCATAAATTACCTCTATATTATCTATAATAAAAAGAAGTGCTTAGATAATAAAGCACTACTTTTCTTTCTTAAAGATAAATAATTTTGAAAATATATAGTTAGCAATAATTACAAAGATATTGGCAATAACTTTCATAATTAAGTCGTTGATACCAAAATAAATGCCAAACTTCATAATTGCTACATCTAATAATAAGGTCACTACACGAGCCGAGAAGAAAGAAAGAACTTCTTTAAAGAGGGTATTTAAATCATTAGCTTTGGATTCAAAGACAAAGAATTTATTAGTAAGATAAGCAAAGATAACTGAGCATACCCAAGCTAAAATATTTGCACTAATAACATCCCATTCAAGAATTCTTGTACCAATACCATAGGTAACAATATTAACTAATGTTGAGCAACCACCAAAGAAGAGATAAAGAATTGCTTCTTTATATTTAAAAAATAAATCAATTAACTTTTTCATCCCTATTAGATTACAAAAAGAACTTGTTTATAACAAGCTCTTTTTACTTACTTCTTCAACAATATGCTCAGCTGTTAAGCCATATTTCTTTAAAACTTCTTTTGCCGGTCCTGATTCACCAAAAGTATCATTAACACCAATTGGATAAATTGGTCCATGATTTCCCTTAACCGCTACTTCAGCAATAGCGCCAAATAATCCACCAATGATATTATGTTCCTCTAATACAAAAGCCATCTTATGCTTAGCCAACTGTTCAATAATACCTTCTTCATCAAGTGGTTTAATACTTGAGACATTGATAACACTACAATTAATGCCCTTTTCTTTTAAAATTTCGCTAGCTTTAAGAGCTTCTTGAACCATTAAACCCATTGCAAATAACGCAACATCTTTGCCTTCTTTTAAGACAGATACTTTAGAGAAGTCAAAGATAGTATTTTCGTTATAAACATCTTCAACTTTACCTCTGCCAAGTCTTACATAACATGGACCATTAAGTTTAGCTACATGATCGATAACTGCTTTAGTTTCATATTGATCACATGGTACAAAGACATGCATATTAGGTAAAACACGCATAATAGCAACATCTTCAATTGATTGATGTGATGCACCATCTTCGCCTACCGATAAACCAGCATGAGTAGCACAGATTTTAACATTTAAATTAGGATAGCAAATAGAGTTACGAATAATTTCAAAAGCTCTACCAGTTGCAAAGACTGCAAAACTTGATGCAAAAGCGATTTTGCCAGATGCTGCAAGACCAGCAGCCATGCCAAGCATATTCTCTTCGGCAATACCAGCATTAAAATGTCTTTCAGGACAAGTCTTTTTAGCTAAAGCCGTTTTAGTACTTTTAGTTAAGTCAGCATCAAGAACGACAATATCTTTGTTTTCAACAATTAACTCAGCAAGTTTTTCGCCATAAGCATTTCTTGTTTCCTGAGCCATCTTATGCTTCCTCCTTAAGTTCTGCCATTGCTAAATCATATTGTTCCTTATTTGGAGCAGCACCATGCCAACTAGCATTATCTTCCATATAAGAAACACCTTTGCCTTTAATAGTATGTGCAACAATAGCTGTTGGTTTGCCTTTAGTTTCTTTAGCAATAGCTAAAGCTTTCTTAATTTCATCAAATTTATGGCCATCTATTTCCACAACATTTAAACCAAAAGCTAATAGTTTTTCTTTAAGTGGTAATGGGTTAATAACATCGCTTACCTTACCATCAATTTGTAAACCGTTTTGGTCAAAGATAATACATAAATTATCAAGCTTATAATGAGCCGCAGCCATCATAGCTTCCCAAACGATGCCTTCTTCGCTTTCGCCATCACCTAAAAGAGCGTAAATACGATAAGGTACTTCATCAATCTTATTAGCAATAGCCATACCAACAGCAGCTGATACACCCTGACCTAAAGAGCCCGTAGACATATCAACACCTGCTACTTCATTCATATTTGGATGTCCTTGAAGGTTCGAATTGATTTGACGGAAACTCTTTAAATCTTCATTTAGTAATCCTTTTTCATCTAAGGTCGCATAAAGAGCAGGAGATGTATGACCTTTAGAAAGTACAAAACGATCTCTTTTAATGGAATTTAGATTATCTTTGTTGATATCCATCTCATCAAAATAAAGAGTCGTTAAAATATCGGTAGCACCAAGAGATCCTCCTGGATGTCCTGATTGAGCATCATAAATCATTGTGACAATTTTCTTACGAATTTCTCTAGCATGTTTAGCGAGATTTAAATTATCCATTTTTATATCCTCCTTTTCTAGTCTATAATAAAAAACATGAAAGAACCACTTGCTTTTCGTTTAAGACCTAAAACTCTTGATGATATCGTTGGCCAAAAACACTTAGTTAGCGAAAATGGGATTATCAGAAAACTAATCAATGAGAATCGTTTATTTTCGCTTATCTTTTTTGGTCCTCCAGGTATTGGCAAGACAACTTTAGCTACCGTTATCGCTAATGAGCTTAATAAACCTTATCGTTTATTTAATGCTGTAACTGGTAATAAAAAAGACCTTGATGCCATCTTCTTTGAAGCTAAGATGCAAGGCTCTTTAATATTAATCGTCGATGAAGTACATCGTCTTAATAAAGATAAACAAGATTTATTATTACCTCATTTAGAAGATGGCTCAATAGTTTTGCTTGGTTGCACTACTGCCAATCCTTATCATGCGATTAATCCAGCTATTAGATCCCGTTGTCATTTAATTGAATTAAAGGCTTTATCAATTGAAGATACCAAAGAAGCTTTAAGTAGAGCATTAAAAAGCGAAGAAGGTTTAAATAACGAATATACAATCGATGATAAAGCTTTAAATCGTTTAGCTGAAGTAGCAAGCGGTGATATTCGTTATGCCCTTAATTTATTAGAATTATCAACTTTTTATTCTAAAGATAAACATATTGATGAAGAAACAATTAAAGAATATACCAAAGTCGCTGGATCTGGCTATTTTGGAAGTGATGAAGGGCATTATAATCTTTTAAGTGCTTTCCAAAAATCAATTAGAGGAAGCGATGTTAATGCCGCTTTATATTATTTATCTTTATTAGTTCAAAGCGGAGATGTAAAATCACTCACAAGAAGATTACTTGTCATCGCATATGAAGATATTGGTTTAGCCAACCCTGCATTAGCTTCTAGAACTTTACCAGCTTGTTTAGCAGCTGAAGAGGTAGGATTTCCAGAAGCAGCTTTAATTTTAGGCATGCATGTGATTGATTTATGCCTTTCAGCCAAATCAAGAACAGCAGCTGATGCAATTGAAAAGATTGTTCATTATAGCGAGGATCACATCTATGATGTTCCTGACTATCTAAAACTAACTCCTGTTGGTTTAACTGATGATGAGAAATATCATTATGATCGTTATGATGCTTTCCATAAGATTCAATATTTGCCTGATGAATTAAAAGATTTAGATTTATTCCCAAGCTTCGCCCGTAATCGTTATGAGCAACAATTAAGCAATATTTATGAAGAATTAAAGAAAGTTAAAAGAACTAATAATTTAAAAGACTTATATCAAAAATAAAGGCGGGAATCCCGCCTTTAGTCTTCAATATGATATAGTTCGCTATATTTCTTCTTGAGATAATCGACATAATATTGTGGATTAAACTCTTCACCCGTTGCATTAACAACTGCTTCTTTAAAGGTATATAAAGCACCATGACATTGTATCTTATCTTTTAACCATGAAGAGATAGCCATAAAGTTACCCTTTTCAAGTTCCTTATCGATATCAATATCTTTTTCCATCGCCTTAATAAGCTGTGCACCAAGTGCCGAACCTAAAGCATATGTTGGAAAATAGCCAAATGAAGCATCTGACCAATGAACATCTTGTAAGATACCTAAAGCATCATCGCTTGGTCTAATACCTAAATATTCTTCATATTTATTCGCCCAAAGTTCATCAAGATGATCTAAATCAGCGGTACCATCAAAGATACTCTTTTCAATTTCATAACGTACTAAGATATGTAATGGATATGTCAATTCATCGGCATCAGTACGAATAAGTGATGGTCTTGAATGGTTAACAGCACGATAGAAATCATCAAGTGATACATCTTTTAATTGCTCAGGGAATAATTCTTGTAATTCAGGATAAATATTGGCAATAAATGATTTACGTTTACCAATATAGTTTTCAAAGAAACGTGATTGTGATTCATGCATGCCACTTGAAATATCAGTATGTAAATTCATTCCTTCATATTCTAATTTAACTTGATGCTCATAGAAAGCATGTCCTACTTCATGAATAATAGAATAGATATTAGATGAGATATCATGCTCATTATAAGCTGTTGTTACACGCACATCATTGGTGGAAAAGCCACTAGTAAACGGATGTTCACTAATTGCTAAAACACCCCAACTAGGATCAAAATTTAAGAATTTAATTAACTTTTCTGATAATTCTTTTTGCTTAGCAATAGGATAATTCAAATATAAGAACGAATCGTCAATCTCTTCTTGTTTAAGTGCAATTTTCTTAACAAGTGGTGATAATTCTTCTCTAATTAAATTAAAGAAAGCATCATAATCCTTTTTAGTCATACCTTCTTCAAAATCATCAAGATATAAATCATAAGGATCCTTACTAGGATTACGTTTATAAGCAATTTTCTTAGAGAAAGAAATTAATTCTTTTAAATCATTTTCAAATAATCTATAGTTTTTAGCCTTCTTAGCTTCTACCCAATGTCTAAAAGAAATGGAACATAATTTAGACCATTCCATAACCTCTTCTTTGCTAAGACAACTAATAGCATCCAAGTGTCTTTTGGCTAATAAGATTTCACGATTCATTTCTAAGCCTAAATCTTCTTTAGCTAATTCTTCAACTAAAGTTACATATTCAGCTGCTGTTTCAATAGTATAAGATTCACCCGTAATAATAGCTAAAGCATTCTCACGATAATCTGAACCCATACTTGGAGCAATAGTTTGATTATCAAAATCAACAGTATTGATCATCAAACGATAAGCATTAGCTTTTTCTTTATGTGCTAAATAAGCCTTTTCTTTCTCGCTTCTCATTCGTCCTCCTTTTTAATACCGACTGTATCGGCTGAATGATGATGTATACGATTAGCTTCAAAGAAGGCGTCATCGCTCTTCTTTGGATAATGAATTGTACGTCTTAAAAAACCAATTACCGGATGAAATTTAGGATTAATCATACCAGTTAATTCAATAAATATCCAAGCCATTGAAAATAAGATAAATAAAACAATTAAACCGGCTTTTTGATTAAAATACATCAAAATTGCATCACTTCCGAATAATATTGCTACAAGATATAAAACTAAAACAGTATTGCGATGTGATAAGCCAATTTTATACATCAAGACATGATGTAGATGGCTACGATCTGCTTCTGTTATCTTATGACCACTAGCTTTTCTTCTGATGATTGCTAAAACCGTATCTGATAAAGGAATAAAGAGAATAATAATTGGCAAACCTAAAGTAATGAAGGCAGCACTCTTAAAGCCTAAAAGTGATAAGCAAGCAATCAAGAAGCCTAAAAACTGTGCTGCACAATCCCCCATAAAGCATGATGCAGGATGAAAGTTATATGGTAGAAAGCCAGCAATTGAGCCAATAAGAATTAAAGAAATAACGCAAACATCTCTTCTTCCCATAAAGAAACTCAATAAACCAATTACCGAAACCATGATGAAAGACAAACCAGCAGCTAAACCATCTAAGCCATCAATCAAATTAATTGCATTGGTAATACCGATAATCCAACAAAATGATACAAAGTAACAAAAATAAATATTGTTGATAGTAATAAAAGGTAGAGTTAAAGTACCAAGTTCAATTTTACTAAAGAGTAAAACATAAATAGCACCAGCTACTTGAAAGCCTAATTTTGTCATTGGATGTAAATTAAATGCATCATCCAAAAGACCACCAATAAAGACAATATAAGCACCAATAAGAATGGCATTGATTGTACTATCGGCTTTCACAAAGATAGCCATCGAAATCACAAAAGCCATAAAAATTGATAATCCACCAATTCTTACAATCTTTCCATGATGCACTGTTCTTTGGTTTTCTATTGCATATATATGAAGTGCAAAACCAATCTTTTTAGCAACTGGCGTTAATATTAAGCCTAAGATAAAAGCTGTTAAAAAGTATGGCATTGCTCCTTTAATTAGATTCATTAGATTCCTCCATTAGGGCTATTATAGCACACTAGAAAACATGCATTATATATTCCACGGGGTAATAAATAATGCCACTAATAAAATTAGCTAATAAATAAGCAATACAAGCAGCAATGATTAGATATAACATCTGCGCTTGTAAAGGATTAACTTTTTTCTTCAAGAAACGATTATAATCAAAAGCTCCTAAAGCAAATATTGAAAAGATAAAACAAATGAAATAGATTAAAAAACGAATAAAATAATCTCTCATCGATAGAATTTCCCTTCTTGTAAAGTTAAGATAACTCCTTTTTCATCAACGATTACAACATCCGCTTTATAACCTTTAGTAAGCTTAGCTCTTTTCTCATCCGGAGCATAGAAAGATAAAATATTTTCTGACAACATAGCAGAAGCTTCTACTTCCTTTAATCCAGCTTTCATTGCTTTTATAAAGAAAGGATATAAATCTAATAATACTTCACTATTACTTACTAATAAGACTGGAGCATAAGCTCTTTTATAACGAGGCATAAGTTTTAAAGTAGCTCTTAAATCTTCAATATCATAGGATGATACCAGTTCAGCATATTTATTATCTTCAAAAATATAATTGAAATAGCCTTTATGGTCTACATTAAAGCTCGCATTACGATCTACTGTTGTATAACCATCACCTTTATAATTAGCAGTATTAGCATTTAATAAGACTTTAATATTCTTTTCTTGTAATAAAGGTATCATTTTAGCATCTTCATCATCCTTTATTACAACAGCTTTCACTAATCTTTCATCATATACTTCTAATGGATAATTAGTACCTACTAATCTAATACCTAAAAAACCACATAAATATCTTTTCTTTAAGGCTAATTCCAGTTCATCATTATTAGATACCTCAAATAGATATGATGTAATACCTTTAGATGCTAAAGAAGCTAGAAATAAATGATCATTTCTAACTTCACTAATACCTTTTAAAACAGCTACAAAACCAGGCATTAAAAGGTTGTTTTTAAGCTCATAACGAGGGAATTTCTTAACAGAGTCATAGACCTTCCCACTTTGGTAAAAAGACTCTAAAACCTTACCATCTTTAAGTGCTAGAGCACCATCAAGATATATTGTATGACCATCAATAATTTCTTTTCCATGTCTTAATAAGACTTCTTTTGGATAGTATAATTTCATTCTTCTACTCTTTCTATAATTGATTTGATATCGCTAGCTTTAATCTTACCTTCTCTTATAATTTGATAATTATTTGTTGTATCAACAATGGTACTTGCGATATTACTTTTAGCTTCTCCTTTAACAATGCCATCAATTCTTCCATTTAGTGAAGCATAGACATCTTCAAAATGTTGAAGCGAAGGATTATTAGAAATATTGGCACTTGTCACTAGCATTGGTTTATTAAGTTTATTAAGAAGTGATAATATCCAAGGGTCATCAGGTATTCTAATGGCAATATTACTTTTACCATCAGTTACAAAGCTTGGAACATCATCTTTCTTCTTTAAGATTAAAGTTAAAGCTCCAGGAGTTAATTCTTTAATTAAACTTTCACTTTTTGAATTAGTAATAGCTACTTTTTGAATCATATCTAACCCACTACACATCATAGGTAATGATTTATTAAGATTTCTATTTTTAGCTTCTTTAATTTTTAAGATAGCTTCTTTTAAATCGTATAAACATCCTAATCCAAAAACAGTATCAGTCGGAAAAGCAATAATTTGACCATCATTTAAAGCGTTTACTATTTCATTAAGCTCATTTACATCATATATTTTTGTCTGCATGTATTCATTATAACTAAATATTAACCATTAAAAAAACCACCTTAGGTGGTTTAATTATTAGCTAATAAAGCATTAGTGATAGCTGGTACAATTTGTTTCTTACGTGATAAGACACCATCTTGTAAGCTATGTTTTTCTCCTTCCTTATCAGGATATGCATTATAAGCAACATCTTTCATATTACCTGACATAAAGAAGACAGATCCTTTATCAACAATACCAGTAACTGCAACAACACATAAATCAAGATTCTTTTCAGCAGTAAAAGCATCTAATGTTTCTTGCATTTCATCAGCACGATTAAGAATTAAAGATACTGTAGGGATAATAATTTGCGAAACCATACTCTTGCATGAGCCAATTTCAAAGCTCTTAATATCACCATTGATAAGGTCTTTTAAACTCTTATCACCAATATCAGCACTAGCTTCAAACATCTCTTTACCAAATGTCTGAATATCAAGTCCTGCAATATTAGCTAAATATGCTGCTTCTTCTTTATCTTGGGAAGTAGTAGTTGGTGATTTGAACATTAAAGTATCAGATAAGATAGCACCAAGTAATAATCCAGCATAATTTGTAGGAATTGTCATATCGTTTTCTTTGAAAATCTTAGTGATAATAGTTGATGTTGAACCAATGATTTCAGCACGGAAAAGTAGTGGCTGACCAGTACGGAAGTCATTAACACGATGGTGATCTATTACTTCTAAAATCTGAGCTTTTTCAATTGCTTTAACAGATTGTGCGAATTCATTGTGGTCAACAAGGATAATATTCTTGTTGGTATAATTCATCGCATGGTCTCTTGTAACATAACCGATAAGATGATCATCATCATCAACTACTGGGAATGCACGATAACGATAATTAGTCATCTTCTTACCAGCTTCTTCCACTAATTCTTTTTGGTTAAAGGTAACAACTTTAGTAGACATAATAAGTTTTACTGGTACTGCAGTGTAGACAAAACGTGATGTATTCATTGAGCCATGTCCTGAAATTACAACAGGGCAATGGTATTTCTTAGCTTCTTCAATTACTTCTTTGCTTACATTTTTTGCCCATACAATAATAAGCATACCAGCGCCTTTGCGAATGATTTCCATTTGGCCTTCTGAATCATCACCAATAATAACGATACGATCTGTAATTTCATAATTAGCTAATTTAGCTTGTGTAGCAGCAATGATACTTACTTTACCATTTAAATGAACGAGTTCATCATCATAAACTAATTCACCAGCTACTGTTTTTGCGATATGACTAACTGGTGTATTCTTAAGTAATTCGATACCTTCGGAAGCATCACTTAAACCAATATCAGTTAAGTCTGATTTAGTAACCATACCAATAAGTTTCTTATCTTCATCAACTACCGCAAGAGATTGTGTATCATTTTCTTTCATGATAGTTAAAGTCTCAGCAACAGTCATATCAGGGTTAATCATCAAAGGCTTTTCAAGTTTGATATCGCAAAGTGATTTACGAGCATCTAATAATAATTCTGGTTCTTCAAAACCAAAACGATCTAAAAGATATTTACTTTCATTATTTACCTCGCCCAAACGACATGGATGGGTATCAAATCCTTTTTGGTTTTTAAAATAAGAATAGGCAACAGCAGCAGCAATTGAGTCGGTATCAGGATGCTGATGTCCAGTAATATAAATAGTATCTTGGTTCATAATTTCTCCTTATTTAACGGTTATTATTTTAACATAAACTAATAAAAAGGTTTAAAATAGAGGCTTAAAGAGCTATAAAAGGAGTATTTATGGAAATTAGATTAGCTAAAATCGATGAATTAGATTCAATTTTAAAGATATATGATAAAGCTATTGCTTTTATGCGAGCTCATGGCAATGATAAACAATGGGTGAATGGTTATCCATCAAGAGAATTATTAACTCAAGATATTAAAGATAAACATTTATATGTCGTAACAACAGAAAAAGAAATAGTAGCGGTCTTCTCTTATGTAATTGGTATAGATCCTACCTATATTGAAATCGACGGTAAATGGTTAAATGATGAAGAATATGGTGTTGTCCATCGCATTGCCTCTAATGGTAAAGAAAAAGGCATCGCTCATTTTGTGTTTGATTGGGCTTTAAATAAATGTCCCAACCTTAGAATCGATACCCACGAAGTTAATATACCAATGCGCACACTTTTAATTAAAGAAGGTTTTAAAGAGTGTGGCATTATCACTATTGCTGATGGTACTTTAAGAATTGCTTATCATAAAGTTATTTAGTCATCTTATGATGACTTTTTTATTCTACTAATACTCTATTCCAAGGACCTTTGCGATAGAAATAGATAGAAATAATTGTGGCTACAGTCCAACCAATAGGCCATGCCCACCATATACCATTAGCACCTAGGCTAGTTTTAGAAAAGATAAAAGCTAAAAAGACTCTTAATAATAGATCGGTGAAGGTTGCGATCATGAATTTACGCATTTCCCCAGATCCTCTTAAGATACCATCGGCTACAAGTTTTAAAGAAACTATAAAGTAGAATGGTGATAAAATCTTTAAAAACATTTCGCCAGTCTTTAAAGCTAAAGCACTAGGATTATCTAGGAAGAAATTTAAAGCTGTATTCCCAAAGAAGAAATAAGTAAGACATAAAGGTAGCGATAAAGACCAAACCATGCCTATACCAGCTTTAAAACCTTCTCTAATGCGATCTAGGCGATTAGCTCCTAAGTTTTGAGCTGTATAGTTAGATATACCATTACCAAGAGTAGTAAATGAAGTAATAACTAAATTATTTAATTTAACAGCAGAAGAATATCCAGCCATAACTGCTGGTCCAAAACCATTGATAATAGCTTGAATTACAATATTACCTAAAGAGATGAAGCTTTGTTGAAGAGTACTAGGGATGGCTATCTTTACAATATCCATTAAGATATCAAAATCAAATAAAGGAGCTTTTTCTTTGCCTTCAATCTTTTCAAGTCTTTTAAAGACAACACTCATCGCTAAAAGACAGCTAATACCCTGACATAAGAAAGTAGCCCAAGCTACTCCAGCTACGCCCATATTAAAAGCTTTCACAAATAAGATATCAACTAAAATATTAGAGGTTGATGAAATAGCTAAAAAGATAAATGGTGTTTTTGAATCACCAAGTGCTGCAAAAATTCCAGTAGCGATATTATAGAAGAATACAAAAGGTAAACCCCATACATAAATATCAAGATATAATTTAGAATCTAAAAATACTTCATTTGGTGTTTTAATTAAATTTAATAATGAATCACATCCCATAATGCCTATAAACATCAAAAATAAGCAAACTAATGAAGAAAAAATACAAGATGTTGATACTGCTGTTTTCATGCCTTTATAATCTTTAGCACCAAATAGTTTAGATACAATAACCGAGCATCCCATATTGCAACCAAACGCAAAAGCGATAAAGATAAGGGTTATTTCATAGCTATTACCAACTGCAGCTAATGCGTTTTCGCCAATGAATTTACCAGCTACAAAACTATCAGCTATATTGTAGAGTTGTTGGAAGATAATACTACCAAATAATGGTAAACAAAATTTCCATAATACTTTATAAGGATTTCCTACTGTTAAATCTTTATTCATAAACGTCTTCTTTCTAATAACGCTATCAATTATAAAACTAATTTTTTATATATGTGAAATGCAGAAAATGCAATTTAGATATATGATATTTATATGAATATCAATTATGAATACTATAAAGTTTTTTATTATGTAGCTCGTTATAAAAGTATTACTATAGCTAGTAAACTTCTCTATAATAACCAACCTAATATCTCTCGTATTATTAAGAAACTTGAAGAAGAATTAGCTTGTCCTTTATTTATTAGGCAAAGACACGGCGTTAGTCTTACTCCTGAAGGGGAGAAACTATATAAGCATATCGCTTTGGCTTATGAGCAAATATCTTTAGCTGAAATAGAATTAAACAAAGATAAAGATTTATTAGCTGGAACTTTATCAATTGCTGTTAGCGAAATAGCTCTTCATTGTCTATTATTACCAGTATTAAAAGAATATAAAGCTAACTATCCTAATATACGAATTAAAATATCTAACCATTCCACTCCTCAAGCTATAGAATCACTAAGAAAAGGACTAGTAGATATTTCTTTGGTTACTTCCCCTTTTGATACTTATAGTGATATTATTTCTTTTAAAATTAAAACTATCCAAGAAGTAGCTATTGCTGCAAATAGTTTTAATTGTAAAGATATTTTAAATTATCAAGATTTAATTAATTATCCTTTAATTGGATTAGAAGAAAATACAAGTTCTAATTCCTTTTATACTAAATTATTTAATCAATATAATCTTAATTATCATAATGATATTGAGGCTGCAACAGCAGATCAAATCTTGGCAATTGTTAAAGCTGGATTAGGAATTGGTTTTGTACCTTTGGAATTTCTAAATAGCGATGATTTAAAAATATTGTCACTTGAAAAACCAATACCTAAAAGAGATATTTGTTTAATTACTAGAAAAGATATTCCTTTAAATTTAGCTACTAATCGTCTTAAAGAAATGCTTATAAAAAGTAGCCAATAAAGGCTACTAGATTAATTCTTCTTGGAGAATTTCTTTAGGCTCAGTTAGTTTTTTAGTAATAAATTTTGATAATTTAGAGAAATTGTAAGCAGCAAAAATACCCATCATGATACGCCAATGATAAACATTAAAAAATCTTGTTAAAACATTAATGCGACTCGCAAAGATAGTATTAGTAAAATTGATGATTGTACCATAGATTAATGTATTGATAATAGCATTAGAAAGACTATAATCTTTAATCTTAATTAAATTATTAAACCATTTATCTATAACATCCATATCTAACATAAAGACAATTGTTTGATTCACAACATAAGACTGTAAAAAACCAATACAAATCTTTTCAAATGAAAATTCTAAAGTAGTAATGAGAATTGTGAATAATGTTAATGTTAAACATACAAACATATTCTGAATAGAATTGTAGATTACATAATTCTTGTTTTTCATATTGGTCACCGTATTTTCTATTATTATTGCGTGTGGCTAAATGATGATGATTATTATCTAGTAGTTATATATGCTTGTATTATAACAGAGTTATTTAATTTTTATATAGGCAATTTTATAAAAAGTAAGCATAAAAAAACCGCTAAATAGCGGCTTTTTATTAATGTTGATCGTATGCGCTTTTAATCGCAATACGGTTCAGCGCTTTATTAAGGGCAAGAGTAGCACGCTTGATATCAGCATTAGGATCTTTTAAGTGCTTTTCAGCACGCTCCTTAGCGATTTCAGCACGCTCTAAATCGATATCTCTTGCGTTTTCAATAGCAGGCGTTAAAATCATGCACTCATCATCATGACAATAAAGAGTGCCACCAGCAATTGCATATGTCTCACGGCTATCGCCTTCCTGCATTACTAATTTAGAAATAATGAGGGATACAACAACCGGCCAGTGTTTCGGCAGGATACCGCGCTGACCGTCTTCCGAAACAACGTTCACGATCGACGCTTCTGTCTCCTTATAAAGACCATGTGGCGTCATAATCGTGACCTTAATCATGGTAACCTAATTCCTCTGCTTTAGCGACAACGTCTTCAATGGTACCTGCCATCATGAAGGCTTGTTCTGGATAAGCATCGTAACGACCAGTTAAGATTTCACCGAAAGAACGTACAGTGTCCTTTAAGGCAACATATTTACCAGGAGTACCGTTGAACTGTTCAGCAACGTTGAATGGCTGTGAAAGGAAGTTACGGCAACGACGAGCACGAGCAACAACAAGCTTATCTTCGTCTGAAAGTTCTTCCATACCAAGAATAGCAATGATATCCTGTAACTCTTTATAACGTTGTAATAATTCCTGAACACCACGTGCAACACGATAGTGTTCTTCACCTACTACTTGTGGATCTAAGACACGTGATGAAGATTCAAGTGGATCAACTGCTGGATAAATACCTAAAGCAGCAATTGAACGGTCAAGAACTGTACGAGCGTCTAAGTGTGAGAAAGTAGTAGCTGGAGCTGGGTCAGTAAGGTCATCCGCAGGAACATAAATAGCCTGTACGGAAGTAATAGAGCCATCAGCAGTAGATGTGATACGCTCCTGTAATTGACCCATTTCTGTAGCAAGAGTAGGCTGATAACCTACAGCTGAAGGCATACGTCCAAGAAGGGCGGATACTTCAGAACCTGCCTGAGTGAAACGGAAGATGTTGTCGATGAAAAGAAGAACGTCCTGATGATCATGGTCACGGAAATATTCGGCCATAGTTAAACCAGAAAGTGCAACTCTCATACGAGCACCAGGAGATTCGTTCATCTGACCATAAACTAATACAGTCTTGTCGAGAACTCCTGAATCTTTCATTTCGAAATACATATCGTTACCCTCACGGGTACGTTCACCAACACCGGTAACAACGGATTGTCCACCGTGTTCGATAGCGATGTTATGAATAAGTTCCTGCATTAAAACGGTCTTACCAACACCGGCACCACCGAAGAGTCCGACTTTACCACCACGTGCATATGGGCAAAGTAAGTCGATAACCTTGATACCAGTTTCTAAGATTTCCGATGTGGTTGTCTGTTCAGCAAAGCTTGGTGCTTCACGATGAATTGGTTTTAATGGAGTATCAGCAGGGATATCTCCAAGTCCATCGATTGTTTCACCTAAGACGTTAAACATTCTGCCTAAGATCTGTTTGCCGACTGGAACGCTAATAGCAGCACCTGTATCTGTGCACTTGTTACCACGTGCAAGACCATCGGTAGCTGTCATGGCAATGCAACGGACGGTGTCATCACCGATGTGCTGAGCAACTTCGACCGTTACTTCCTGACCGTCATCACGGGAGACCTTGATCGCGTTATTGAGGTTTGGAAGTTCGCCTTCGTCGAAACGAATATCAACGACTGGTCCAATAACCTGTATGATTTTACCCTCGTTCTTGTTCATAGGTTTCCTTTCTATACCGCATCCGCAGCAGAAACGATTTCAGTGATTTCCTGAGTAATTCCAGCCTGACGGATTTGGTTATATTGCAGCGTGAGACTCTCTTGAAGCTCTTCTGCGTTATCGGTTGCGTTCTCCATCGCCATACGACGAGAAGCTTGTTCAGCTGTCTTTGTCTCAAGTGTTAAAGCATACGCAACATTATGAACCATCTGGATGATCAAGTCGTCTAAGACTTTTTCAACACTTGGGTCATAAATAATTTCTTTAACCAATTTCATTGATTCTTCTTTTTCGAATTCACTCTTCTCATAAGGAAGAATGACATCAATGCATGGTTCAAAAGAAACAGTATTAATGAATTTAGTATAAAGAATCTGAATCTTGGAAACTTCATCTTTGCAATAAAGTTCAATTCCATAATCCATTTCCTTATAGAGCTCTGTCTCATTCAGATTGTCAATGGATGTCAGCGGGTTGACAATATTGAAGCCCTCGTTTTTCAACTGGCTGTAAGCATGAGTTCCGAACACTACAAGCGGATCTTCTTTAGCGATATTTTCACGCGCATATTTAAGAATATTGGCGTTATAGCCACCACATAATCCTAAATCAGAACAGAAGAGAACATTAAATGCTTTAGTGCTCTTGTGTTCTGCAAAGAAGACAGACTTTACATCCTTATCCTCATTTCTAAGGATACCTTCAACAAGTTCATGCAGTGTAGTTGCATAAGTACGGTTTGTTTCCATTTCTTTACGGATACGAGCCAACTTAGCATTTGAAATCATCTGCATGGCTTTTGTGATCTTTTTAGTTGTCTTAACTGAACGTAGACGAGCTTTGATGGCTTGTTTATTTCCAGCCATTAGTTATCACCGTTGAGAATCTGATAGTCATTAAGGGCTTCTTCGATGGCTTTTTTCAGTTCCTCGAGCAGTGCGTCATCTAATACTTTCTTTTCATCAATCGTATCCATAAGAGCCTGGTTACGGAGATGTAAAGATTGGTGCATTGAAGCTTCAAAATCACTTACTTTATCAACAGCAATACCATCTAAATAGCCATTTTCAACAGCATAAATAGAAGCAACCTGTTCAGATAATGAAAGTGGTGAGTATTGAGCCTGTTTTAAGATTGCCTGTAAACGAGCACCATGATCAATTGTTTTCTGTGTTACAGGGTCAAGGTCACTACCGAACTGTGTAAAGCTTAAAAGTTCAGCATATTGTGCTAATTCAAGCTTTAAGCCCTTAGATACCTGCTTAATAGCTTTGTACTGAGCAGCAGAACCTACACGTGATACAGATAAGCCTGAATCAACGGCTGGTCTCATACCTGAGTTGAATAATTCAGTCTGTAAGAAAATCTGACCATCTGTAATAGAAATAACGTTTGTAGGAATATATGCAGAAATATCACCAGCTTGTGTTTCAATGATAGGTAAAGCAGTAATAGAACCACCACCTAATTGGTCATTTAATTTACAAGCACGCTCAAGTAATCTTGAGTGGAGATAGAAGACATCACCTGGGTAAGCTTCTCTTCCTGGAGGTCTGCGTAAAAGAAGTGAGAGTGCACGGTAAGCAACAGCATGTTTAGATAAATCATCGTAAACGATTAATACATCTTTACCCTGTTCCATCCATTCTTCACCAATAGCGCATCCTGCATATGGTGCAATATAAAGCATTGGTGCAGATTCAGAAGCAGTAGCTGCAACGATTGTTGTATATTCTAAAGCACCATTTACACGTAATTTTTCAACAAATTGTGCAATAGAAGATGCTTTCTGACCAATGGCTACATAAATACAAAGAACATCTTTACCCTTCTGGTTGAGAATGGTATCCAGCGCAATAGCTGTTTTACCAGTCTGACGGTCACCAATGATTAATTCACGCTGACCTTTACCAATAGGGATCATTGAATCGATAACCTTTAAGCCGGTCATCATAGGCTGATTTACGCTCTTACGTGTCATAACACCTGGAGCAACACGTTCGATAGGACGAGTCTTAGTTGAAGCAATAGGTCCTTTGCCATCAATTGGCTGACCTAATGCATTTACCACGCGTCCGAGTAACTCATCACCTACTGTAACTTCAGTAATTTGTTTTGTTCTCTTAACGCTCTGGCCTTCTTTAATATTTTCATCAGAACCGAGGATAACGATACCAACAGAATCTTCCTCAAGGTTGAGGATCATTCCCATTGTTCCATCTTCGAACTCAACAAGTTCGTTAGCCATGGCTTTATCTAAGCCTTGTGCAATAGCGATACCGTCACCTACGGTGATTACACGGCCGACATCGTCCGCATCGATCTTATCTTCGTAATGTTTGATACGCTCTTTTAAAAGCGCACTAATTTCCTGCGGTTTAAGATCCATTTCTTCACCAGCTTTCCTTTAATAACTCTTCTTTCAGGTGACTGACTTTTGCTTTGAGGGAAGAGTCATATACCCGATTGTTGACGTAAATACGCGTACCAGCCAATAAAGTATGGTCGATACGGTTTTTAATAATTACCTCTTTGCCGAGCTTATCCGCTACGGCTTTTTTAATTTTCTCGGAGTCTTCTTCTGAGAGCGGTTTTGCACTATACACTAAGACTTCTTGAATATTTAACTCTTGGTTTGCGAGTTTAATAAAATCTTCTAAGACTTCTTTTGTATAGAACGCTCTACTAGAATCTACCAATACATTTAAGAGATTTCTAAAAGATGCATCAGCATTTTTAAATGCTTCCATTAAGACGTCTTTCTTCTCTTGTTTGGTAATTCCACTGTTGCCTAAAAATGATTTAACGTTATTATCAAATACATTTAAGGCCTGCTCAGCTTCTTCTCTTAATGCGGAAACTTTATTTTCTTCCTGTGCTAGAGAGAAGAATGCTTGAGCGTAGCGCTCACTTACCTGGCTCATTGCTGATCTCCTTCACGAAGGATTCGATCGAGCGTTTGTCCTGTTCTCCGAGATCGCTCTCACCTAACAGCTTGGCACTGGCAGCGAGAGCAACATCGACGATCTCCTTCTGGAGATCTTTACGAAGCTCTTGCTTCTGCTTTTCGATGGTGATGTTTGCTTTTTCCAAAGTTGAAGCAGCTTGTGTATTTGCTTCCTTGATAATACGATCCTTTTCGCTGTTTGCTTGTTTCTTAGCGCTGTCGATCATTTCTCTAGCTTTAACTTGAACTTCTTTAAGTTCTTTAGCACTAGCTTCTCTATCTGCTTTAGCTTCTTCTTGAAGTTTTTCAGCATTAGTTAAACGTGACTGCATGAGATCTTTACGCTTAGCGATAATATCTTCAGCAGTTGACCAGAGAAATTTCTTTACAAAGAGAAACAGAACGCCTGTAGCGCATAACTGTGTTAAAATCGAAAACCAGTTTGGAAAGAGCTGCTCTGCAACATCGATATCCAACATACTGTCTCTCCTTTCTTATCGTTGTTTTGAAAATGATACGAAAGAAGTTATTAGTAAACGAAGATCAAAAGAATAGCGATTAATAAACCATAGATAGCGCATGTTTCTGAAATAGCGTCACCGATGATCATTGTAGATCTGATTTCATTTGCTGCTTCTGGGTTCTTAGCTACCATTTCAACTGCCTTGATAGCTACTTTACCTTCGAAAATACCAGTAACTGTACCACCGAGTACTGACATTGCTGCTGCGATTGCTACTAAACCTCTTGCTAATTCCATATTTTTTCTCCTTCTAATCGCCCAATTCTGAATTTACAAATGCCATTGTGAGCGAAATAAATATGTACATCTGGATGCATCCAGAAAATACATCAAAGTAACAGTGCAATATTGGGGCAATAATAATACCAACAATATTGAATGATAGTCCGGTCCAGCTTAATAAGATATCTGAAGCTAGTCCAGTGGCTGTATAGACTAAGGACATCAAGATAGAACCACTTAAGATATTACCAAATAAACGCATTGATAATGATACAAGTGGTGAAAATTTAGAAATGATGTTACCAAAGACGAAGAATGGCATCGGTTCAAATAAACCGTGGATGTACCCACCTAAGCCATTGGTTTTAATGCTTGCAGCCTGAATAAGAAGCCATGTAACTCCAGCTAATGCTAAGTTAATGCTTAAATTCATGGTTGGAGTTTTAAAACCGAATAGGCCAGATAGGTTAGCGCAGAGCATGTACATCGCAAGTGATCCGATGTATGGACCGTAGGATTTGACCACTTTCTCACTCATACTCTGGGCTACAAGCCCATCAATCGTTTCAACAAGCCAAAGTGCTAAGAAAGCTAAACCTTCAGGCTTGGCGAGCGGATCTTTCTCATCAAACTTCTTCAATGCATTGCCCATGCAAATAGAGAAAATGCAAAGAAGAGCCGTAAGAATCAGGATGGAAGGAATCTCTTGCTGAATATGAATTTTCATGAAATCTCCTTCTTTCTCAGATGCGGATAGATGATTGCAACTTTGCCGCATACAAAGCAAATTAATGTTGCAACCATGTTGATATATTCTGGTAATACAGCTGCGATGAATATAGGTGCTATAAGCATTGCCATGCGCAATGAATAAGAACCATTAATCATAACTTTACTGTCGGATCTACGGTCCAACATCGCAGTAACTGATTGGTTTAAAAAGAATAGATAAGCACTATTAAAGACAAGTGAAACAAGTGCACCTGCCGTAATAGTTTTATCTGTGAAGAAACCAACAGCTACTATAATAAGATGCAGTAGTGTTGAGATCTTAAAACTGCGTTTTGTTTCAACGTTCATTTCAAGGTCTCCTTTACGGCTGTAAACAGAAACATAAGAGCTGCCAGAAACCCGCAAAAAATCCCTAAGGCAACCCTCTGGAAACGGAGACCTAGATATAAAGCAATAGCGAAAATCAAAACGACCGTCGTACCGACCCCTATTATTAAAATCCCCTTTTTCACATGGTAATTCTATGAAAAATGGGCTTTCTAGTCAAGCTTTTAACAGGACTTAGCAAGCTATGTAAGCTAATGATAACAGCTAATAGAGGATGGTTGTTATTATTTATATTGTTATCACATTCACTATCTTTACAACTCATCTACAATGATTAAATGAAAAATTAACAAAACATGATTATAACTCTGTTATGTTAATTTTCTACGAAATAACAAAACAATATTATAACTTTGTTATGTTATTTATTTAGGGTTTTATATGTTCTCTATTTTTATAAATATTTATTAAAGAATTGCTTTATTAAATAAAATCAAGCGCAAAAAAGAGCTAGTTTCCTAGCTCTTAATTTAATTATTTTGAAGCTTTTTCAATACCCTTTTCAATTCTTCTACGTTTAGCAATTGAAAGGATGCTTGTAATAACAATAGCTAATACTGTAGCAAGATATGGAATCATTTCTAAGAATTCTGTAGGGAAACCAGTCTGTGATTTTAAAGAAGTAGCTAAAGAGTCAGATGCACCAAATAATAATGATGCAAGTGCTGAACCAATAGGTGATCCATTAGCCATATTCTGAGCTGATAAACCAATATAACCACGACCGTTACTCATACCCTTCATGAAGAATGATACCCAAGCCATTGAAAGAAATGTTCCTGCAAGACCCGCAAAGATACCACATAAAGTGAATGCTACATAACCGATCTTAGTTACAGAAATACCTACAGATTCAGCAGCTTTAGGGTTTTCACCAACAGAGCGAATACGTAAACCAATACGTGTCTTCTTTAAGAGGAACCAAACAGCCCATACAGATAATAAAGCTACGTAAGTTAATAAGTTTTGTCCTGAAACGATACGACCAATAACTGGAATATCTTTGATTAATGGAATATCAATATTAGGAATCTGATAAGCACGGAATGCAGCAGATGTTGTGGATTTTTCACCTGTCATTAAATACATTAAGAAGACAGTGCCACCAGTTGCTGCTAAGTTAAAGGCAATACAGGTCAGATATAAATCGGTTTTACCAGATAAATTGGCAAAAGCGATAATTAAACCTGTTAAAACACCTGTCAAGATACCACCTGCTAAACCAGCCCAAACATTGCCTAAATAGTGAGCACTTGTTACAGCACCTAATGCTGAGAAGAGAATCATACCTTCAATACCCATGTTGAATAATCCGGCATTGCGGGTAATTAAGGCAGCTAATGCCGCAAAGACGAGCGGCGTAGCCATTTTAATAGAATTGGCTACAAAGGCAATCCAATCGATCGACATTATTTAGCCTCCTGTTCTTTTTCAACTGCACTGAAGATCATCTTATTCTTAACACCTGATAGGAATGACTCAGCACCTACAAGAAGAATAATTAAGCCTTGAATAACAGTAATAAATTCATATGGAATATCACCAGTAGTATTAACAACGTCAGCGCCAATTCTAATATAAGCTAAGAATAAAGCACCGATAGGTACTAAAATTGGTTTTCTTCTAGCAAGTACAGCAGCTAAAAGTCCATCGAAACCATGTTGCGTTGTTGCAACCCATTGGAAACGGGTATAGTTTGACATAATTTCAGTAGCACCACCAATACCAGCTAAAGCACCACCTGCAAGCTGAGCAGCAAAAGAAATGCCTAATGTGCTTAAACCAACAGTTGTAGCAAAGCGTGGGTTACTACCTACAAGTCTCATCTTCCAACCAAATGGTGTTTTAGAGAAGAGGATTGATACTAAGATAACAGCAATAGCTGCAATAACGACGCCAAAGCTAATACGGAAGCTGCCAAATAATCTTGGAAGTTGCATTGAAGCTGGTGTTTCGTAAGAACCAACGAAAGCAATTGTTGAATCTTTCATCTTATAACGAAGAATCCAAAGTGCAAGCTGAGCAACAGCAGAGTTTAACATTAAGGATACAACAACAACGTTTGCGTTTAGCTTTTTATCCATAATAGCTGGAATGAAAGCTAAGGCAACACCAACAATTGCACCAACAACCAAGAGTAATGGAACCATTACAGCCATCGGTAAATTGAACTTAGCTAATGAGAGACCAACCCAAGTGATAATGCATCCTGATAACATGAAGATTGATTCACCAATAAGGTTGAATTTGTTAACAGCATACATGAAGCACATTGAAAGTCCACAGATAGTGAAAGGTACAGCTAAGTTAATGATAGAACCAATTCTGCGTGGTGAAGAGAAAGGTCCTAAGATGAACTGTTTAATGATATAAACTGGTTCATCAGATACTAAAAATAAGATAAGAAGCGCAACAAGATAAGCAATTGCAAGGCCGGCAAAGACACGAACCGTTTCCATCAACAATTCAATTTTTCTGGTTTTGTTCATAGTAAGCCCTCCATTTCTTCTTTGCTCATTTCCTTAAGACCTAACATATATTCACCAAGGAGTTCCTCAGATACTTCACTTGCCTTAGGGAAGGCAGCTACTACTCTACCATCTCTCATAACAAGAAGACGATCTGAACATTCAATTACTTCATTTAAGTCAGCTGAAATAAGAATGGTTCCAGTATTTTCTTCACGAGTCTTCTTAACAATTGTCTTACGAATCATTTCGGCAGTACCAACGTCAATACCACGTGTTGGTTGGTTAGCCAAAAGGAAGTTAGCACCACTTGTAAATTCACGAGCGACAACTACTTTCTGAATGTTACCACCTGATAACATTCTTGTTGGCTGGTCCGGACCATCACAAGCAATTTCAAATTCTTTAATATATTCTTCGCATTGTTTTCTAATTTTCTTAGAATCAACAAACATTCCTTTACGGAATTCAGGTTTATCGAAGCGATCTGCCATCATATTCATTTCAATAGACATTTCACCAGCTACACCTTCAACCATACGGTCTTCAGCGATATAAGCCATACCTAATTTACGAATTTCATGAACTGATTTACCAATAATAGATGTTCCATTGAGGACAACATCGCCTGAAGTAAATTCTTCAAGACCTGATAATACTTCTGATAATTCAGTCTGACCATTACCTTCAACACCAGCAATACCGATAACCTCGCCACCACGTAATGTGAAGCTAACACCATCTAAGACATGAATACCATAGCTATTTATACGTACAAGATCCTTGATTTCAAGGATTGGATTTCCTAATTTAGGTTCTTCTTTATCAATCTTTAAGACAACATCACGACCTACCATTAAGCGTGAAATCTTAGATTCATCTAAGCCTTCAGTATCAAATGTACCCATGCATTTACCACGACGTAATACCGTAACGCGGCTGCAAATACGCATAACTTCTTCAAGTTTATGTGAAATGAAGATAACTGATACACCTGAATCTCTTAATGTGAATAACTGCTCAAAGAGTTCATCTGTTTCTTGAGGAGTTAATACTGCAGTAGGCTCATCAAGGATTAAAATCTTAGCGCCTTTAATTAAGGCTTTAAGAATTTCAATCTTCTGCATCTGTGCAACAGAGCAGTCTCTAACCTTCATACGAGCGTTAATCTTAAAGTTGTACTTATCGGCAATCTCTTGGGTTGCACGAACAGCACCTTCGAAGTCATATAAGCCATTTTTCATTGGCTCTACACCTAATGTTACGTTCTCAGCAACAGTAAGTGATGGTAAAAGCATGAAGTGCTGATGCACCATACCAATACCTTTCGCAATTGCATCCAGAGGATTCGCGATTTTTTCCTCTTTCCCATTGACAAAAATAGAGCCTTCTTGGTGATCTTCCATACCAAAAAGAATCTTCATTAAAGTTGTTTTACCGGCGCCGTTTTCACCTACGAGGGCATGTATCTCGTTGGCGCCAATACCAAATGTGATATCCTTATTGGCCATAAAGCCATTGGGGTATATCTTTGTAATCCCTTGCATTCGCAGTACTTCTTCTGCCATATTTACCCCCTTTGGTAACTTCGTACTTACATTCAATAAAATAAAAGGGGACGGGATCGCGTCCCCTTTTACCATTTTCATTTCTTTTGTTTAATTAAAGCTTATTTGTTTAAGCCAACATATTCACGATATTCGTCTTCATTAGCGAAATCGAAATATGACTTAACTTTTAATTCACCAGACTTAATCTTAGCAGCAGCTTCAGCCATTGCTTCGCGTACTTCTGCTGGTACATGTTCTTGGAAGAATTCATTATCAACATAACCTACAGCATCTACAGCTAAACCAAGAGTCTGAGTCTTCTTCCAAACGTCTTCGCCATTAGCGATTGAATGAACGATTGCTACTAATGAGTTACCAACTTCTTTAAGCATAGAAGTTAAGATAACATCTGCCATTTCTGGGTTCTTTGAATCTTTGAATAACTGATACTGGTCTGAGTCAACACCGATAGCCCAAGTACCTGTTTCAAGACAAGCTTCGAAGATACCGTCGCCTGAACCACCAGCTACACCATAGAATACGTCAGCTTTGCTGTTAGCAGCCTGATCAAGAGTGATAGTCTTCATCTTAGCTGGGTCAGTCCATGAACCTACTTCAGCTACGATAACTTTTGTATCTTTGCCATTTGCTGCTGACCAGTCTTTAGCACCGTTAGCATAACCTGTAACGAAGTCAGCTAATACTGGGTTAGCAATACCAAGGTTTACAGCGATTGTACCAGTTTGTGACATAGCAGCAGCCATGTAACCAACAAGGTAAGAACCTTCATTCTGAGCATAGAAGATTACTGCCATATTTTCAGGTAATTCTTCTGGATCTCTCATAGCATCGAAAATAACAAACTTAACTTCTGGGTTTTCAAGAGCAACCTTCTTGCAAACGTCATAGTATGTTTCAGAAGCGAGGATTAAGTTATATCCACTTTCAATAGCATCGAGGATATAGTCTTCATACTTAGCAGCATCAGACTGTGTTTCGATAGTCTTAACATCGTAACCTTCTTTACGGAGAGTGTTCATACCAACTTCACCGCTATCAGAGAATGATTTATCTCCAAGGTTTCCTACTACATAAGCAATACGGAGTTTTGAGTCGTCACTGTCGGTTGTGTTCTTTGGTTCTTCTTTCTTTTCACCGCAAGCAGCAAGTGAAAGAGTTAAGAGAAGAACTACAAGAACAGAAAATAATTTCTTCATTTCTTTTCTCCTTTTCTTGAACTATATACACTTCTTTCAGAAGTTAGTTCCTAGTTAAATCTTTAATCCACTTAAATGACAATACTCTTGCTACACCAACTAACGCTTCAAGAACGATGATGTTTTTGATAATAGCAACAACAATCCAAGGTTCTGTGTGAAGTGAGAAGGCACAATAGGCAGCAAGTGGAATCGAAATGCACCACATGACAACAATATCAGTATAGAAACCAATATGTCCTTCGCCTCCAGCTCTTAATATGGCAATCATGCCGATCATCTCCAACATTGAGAATGGCCAAATGCATGAAATGACATTCATAAACTGTAAGGCATAAGCTCTAGCTGCTACATCAAGTGAATAAAGTGAGAGGAAGGCTTCTTTGCCAAAGAAGGTAACCATACCAAGTCCAATACCAACAACAAGTGCCATCAGTAACATTGTCTTAGCTTCTTCTTTAGCTTTTTCTTTTTCTCCTCTACCAAGGGTAGTTCCAATTACAACTGAACAAGCTGAATTGAAACCATTACCAACGCTAGCACATAAATCATAGAAGACAGTCTCAACGTTATATCCTGCAACTACCGATTTACCTAGTTGCCCAGTAATCATCGAACAGGATGATGTACCAAGAGACCATACAATTTCATGTGCCACAATTGGCGCGCTTACCTTTAAGAAGTCTTTGCGTAATGAAGGATCACTGCGTTTTAAATCTTTAAAGGTAAATGGAACATTTTCATCTTTGAGAAAGAATGCTCCACAAACAATTAATTCGACATAGCGTGCAATGATTGTTCCCAGTGCTACTCCATCAAGTCCCATTTTAGGAAGTGAGAATGCACCAAAGATTAAAGCATAATCAAGGAAAATATTAACACTGTAGGAGATGATGTTAGTGAAGAGGATAATGCGTACCTGCTCCACCCCACGACTCGCTCCAAACAACATGACCGAGATACCGCAGGCCGTATACATCAAGGCAACCTTTCTTAAGTAATTAGCACCTAAGGCAATAATTTCAGCATCAGATGCATAAATACGCATGAAGGCTTCTGGGAAGCTCATAACAATAAGCGAAACAACTACTCCAAGAAGAGTAATAGCTCTAATGCCATGAGCGATAATAGTTGAAATTGATTCTCTATCTCTTTTGCCCCAATATTGTGCCACAAGAACGCAACATCCTACTGATAATCCTGAACACATTGTGTAGAAGATGAAGAATACTTGGTTAGCTTGAGAGATGGCTGACATTTGAACCTGATCAATACTACCGATCATAATGGAATCAATAGTATTTACTGAGATTCTTAATAACTGTTGCAAGATAATCGGAAAGGTAAGTCTAAATAATTGTTTGTAAAAGTCTTTGTCCTTAACGATAGTCATGACTATGCCTTGTTGATTTGTTCAACAAGCCACTTACGGAAAGTAGGAACATCTACTTCAAGGGCTGCTCTGACATTTGGCTTTTTACCTGAGCGATTATAAATATCTGCATATGTATGACCTCTTGTAAAGTCACCACGGCATTCAACATCCATGAAATAATCTTGATATTTCATGCAATCTGGGATAATAGCTGCAGCAAATGCTAAAGCATCATGCATAACAGTATCTTCGCCACCCTTTTCACATCTATCAAACATGAAATCAAGAATATCAGCGCAGAAGTTGCTTGCTTTAGTGTTATTAGCACGTAAAGCAATTACATCTTCTCTCTGCATTGTTGCTTTTAAAGTTACATCAAGACCAACCATTGTTAAAGGGATACCAGATGTAAATACAACATGAGCAGCTTCAGGATCTTCCCAAATATTGAATTCAGCAGTTGTAGAGCAATTGCCACCCCATACAGCACCACCCATAAAGTAGATATGCTTAATGAGGCTTACAAGCTCAGGGTATTGAACAATAGCTAAAGCGATGTTAGTCATCGGTCCAACAACTAATAATTCAAGTTCCCCTTTATATTGTAAAGCGCTTTCATAAATAAAACGAGAGGAAATTTGCTTTTCGAACTCTTTTTTTGTTGCTTGAGGCAAAATAACATTACCTAAACCAGTTGCACCATGAGTTGAACTAGCACTATGAATGCATGTTTCAGCGATTGGGAAGACAGCTCCATGGCATACTGGAATATCTTTATCGAGATATTCAACAAGATTTAAGTTATTTGTTGAAGTATATTTTTCAGCAACGTTACCATTAACAGATGTAATTCCTACAATTTCAACTTCTTCACATCCCATTGCTGCACAAATCGCAATGGCATCATCTGTTCCGGTATCACAATCGATAATAAATGGTCTTTTCATCGTAATTCCTCTCCTGTTTTCATGATTCTTTCTTTAAGCCACTTTTTGAATTTCACTACATCAACAGCTACTGCAACATCAACATTCTTTTCTTTATTGCTCTTAGAGTAGATATCAATGGCTGTATGTCCTTTAGTGAAGTCGCCTTTTGTTTCGACATCACCATAATATTTTTCCATTCTGAGACATTCAGGATATAAAGCACAAGCTAAAGCAAGTGGGTCATGCATTCTAGCAGCTCTAATATCTTGATTTTTACGATTAATCATATAATCAAGAACATCAGCTGCTAAAGTACAAGCTTTATTGCCCTGATCTCTTAATTCCTGTTCATCTTCTTCATACATTAAGGCAATATTTGTAACATTAAGCCCTACCATAGAAGTAGGAATACCACTTGTTAAAACCATATGAGCAGCTGTTGGATCAGCCCAAATATTGAATTCAGCAGTTGTGTTGCAATTGCCACCAATTGTTGAACCACCCATAAAGTAAATATGCTTAACTAAGTCTTTGAAATCTGGATATTCAATAATGCAAATCGCAACATTGGTTAATGGTCCAGTTACTAAGATTTCAAGTTCACCTTGGTATTCTTTTGCCATGCGATAGATGAATTCAGAAGCAATTTCATCACTAAATTTCATCTTTTTAGCTTCTGGCAAGGTTATATTGCCAAGGCCTGTAGCACCATGGATATCAGCATCAGCATTACTATCAGGATTACCTAGAAGAGGAAGATAAGCACCACGAGTAACTGTTACCTCATATCCTAAGTATTCCATTAAATCTAAGTTATTTTTCGCAACAGCCTTTTCAGGTACATTGCCATTACATGAAGTAATACCTAAAATTTTCATTTCTGGAGAAGATAATGCAGCTAATAAAGCTAAAGTATCATCACATCCAGTATCACAATCAATAATAAATGGTCTAGTATTCATATTATGCAAGGTTTAAAGCAACTTCCATCATCTGAGTGAAAGCTGTCTCTCTTTCTTCAGCAGTTGTGATTTCTTCAGGTCCATCAGAAATAGTTACGATTGCTAGAGCATTTACACCAGCTGCAGCAGCATTAGCATATAAAGCAGCTGATTCCATTTCAGCAGCTAAGCATCCCATTTCCGCAAATGTCTTTGCATGAGGAATATCTACACCATAGAAAACATCTGAGCATAAGAGGTTTCCAACATGATATTTGAAGCCTTTTTCTTTAGCAACCGCAACAGCCTTTTCAAGAAGTTCAAAGGAACAAATTGGGGCATAATCACCAGGAAGGCCTAATAATTTAACATAGTTTGAAGTAGTGCAACTGCCCTGTCCAAATACTAATTCACGTGAATGAACATGTTTTTGTAAAGTACCAGCTGTACCGATACGGATTAAGTTTTTAACGCCATAGATATGAATTAATTCATAGGAGTAAATACCCATTGATGGGCATCCCATACCAGTACCCATTACTGATACTCTTTTACCGTTATAATAGCCAGTAAATGCAAGCATGTTGCGAGTATGGCTTACTTCAACATAATCAGTTAAGAATTTTTCGGCGATAAATTTAGCACGAAGTGGATCTCCTGGAAGTAAAACTGTTTCAGCAATTTCGCCAACCTTAGCAGCGATATGTGGTGTTGGAGCAGTAAGTTCGAATCCCATAATTAATTTTTCTCCTTTTCTTCAAAAGCTTTCATTTCATCCCAAGTAGGAATGGATGGGGCAGCACCTTTTTTCATAACAGCACAAGCTGATGCATGTGTTGCATAATGTAGAGCTTCTTTAATACTTAAACCTTTAGCTTTGCAAGCTAGGAAGTAACCACAGAAGGTATCTCCAGCTGCTGTTGTATCAATTGCATCTACAAGACATGCATTAACTTTTTCTCTAATATTTTGATAAGCATATAAGACGCCTTTTTCACCAAGTGTTAAGACAATTTCAGCATTAGGATATTTCTTAACTAATTCTTCAAGAATTTCTTCAAAGTCGCCTTCTTTATTAGCTAAACTTGCACCTTCGTTTTCATTTATTAAGAAGATATCAACATAATCTAAAGGATTAGCGAAGACATTTTCATTAATTGGTGAAGCATTATAAGCAATCTTCATTCCTAATTCATGAGCTTTATGCATCATATAAGGAGTTAAATTAACTTCATTTTGTAAAAGAAGAATATCATTTGCTTCATATCCTTCTAAGAATTTATCAACCTCTTCTTCAGTTAAAGAGATATTAGTTCCTCCAAGAATTACAATGCAGTTTTTGCCATCAGGATTAACTTGAATAATCGCATGGCCGGTTGCACCCTCTTTTACAAGTAATGAATTCACATCAACATTATTATTTTTTAATAATTCTTTTAAGAAGAGTCCATCCTCTCCTATAGCACCCGCATGAGCTACTGTGGCACCAGCTCTCGCTAAAGCGATTGATTGATTAAGTCCTTTGCCTCCTGGAAATACTTCCATATTTCGTGCACTGATTGTTTCTCCGCCTAAGACAAAATGATCTACAGCATAGACACGATCAATGTTTAAAGAGCCAACGTTAAGTATCTTCATGTACCCTCCAATATGCAGCTATGTGCAAGCGCTTACATACATTCAAAGATTTTACTATTATTTTCTTTTTCTGTAAAGCTTTATAAACTTACAAAAGTTTTAAAATGTTTTGAAAAAATGCATAGTAGCTTAATTTGTTATTAATTTATAGAATTTTTATCATAGCGCAAAGAATGTAAATGTGAAATGAAATCGTTAGTCATAAAAAGGTATAATAAATAAGATGAAAAAGATTGTTCTTGTGAAAAGCGAAGCTAAAAATGCTGTTATCGCTAAATTGTTTGAAGAGAGTAAAAATGGCTGTTTACCAGAAGTAGAAGTAATCGATATCGAAAGATGGATAGATCATTTCTTCCCTAATCCAAAATCCCTATATCAACTAAAGAAAGAGTTAATGAGCTTAGATCTTGTTGTCTTTAAAGATTCCTTGGACGATACAGGTTTTCTAAGGGAAGTAAAAAACGATAGTTCCAAACTATCTCAATATATTGACAATTTTGATAATTTGCCAATTAATGAAGAATTAAAAAGTATTCTAACCATCGCTAGAGAAAGGGATTATCGATTATTATTTAATCAATTAGAAAAATTAGATGCTTCTAATATCGTCATAGCTGATTTGCATTATGACCTATTTGAAGAAAAGGTTATTAATATCTTACTTGCTCATGGTGCTAAAAAAGTATCTTACTTTAAGAAGAAACAAAATACTTCTTATATTAAAGATTGCCAAACTATCTCAGATCAATTTGAAACAGCTGTCCAATATATTATTAGTAAAAAGTTACCACTTAGTGACTGTGCTTTTTTATTATGCACTGATGATGAAAATCTAGCACAGGCTACCTTAGAAAGATATGGTATGCCCTACTTTGGCGATAAGGCTAGAACCGGTTTCTCTTCAGCTTTAGATCTTCGTGCTTTATTACGTTTTATTGAAAAACCATGTAAAGAGCGTTATATCCAAGTCTTACAAAGAAATATCTTTACACCATGTAACAATGAAACAATTCATTATATTGTGGAACATGTTAAAGAGGGACACTATCTTGATTCTTTCTCTTATTTTGAAACTGAAGAATCTTATTTCCGTACCTTAGAAGAAAGAGCGATTAAGGCACAAGAAAAGACTGCTCCACCATTAATTGCTTTATTAGAAGAAAAAGATTTTAAGAAACAATTAGCTTTAGCTTTTTCTTATATTCCTAATAAAGGCGATGAAAAATATAAACTATTATCATTCTTACAAGAAAGGGGCAAAGATGCCGAAAGAGATTTCTTGCCTTTCTTAATTGAAGATTTAGCTAATACATTTATTGCTAAAGAAAATAATAATGGTATTTTATTAACCACTTTTAAAAAACCTGTATATGATCGCCCATATCTTTTTATCTTTGATATGGATGGTAAAGTCTTCCCTGGTTTTAAAGGATTTGAAGGTTTAGTTAATGAAGAAATCTTAGCTAACACTAATTATCCATCTTTAAAAGAGCGTACTGATAATTATCTTAAGAGCTTATCTTATCTTGATGATTCTTCTTTAACCATTTATTTCCATCCTTTATCAACTTATGAAGGCAAAGAATGCCCACTTCCTATCTTGATTGAAAAGAAAAATTTAGAAGCCTTAGACTTTGAACTAATTAAGAGTGAAGTTACATATAATAACGAACATAAGTTGAGCAAAGAAAATGCTAAAAAGGCTTTCTTTGAAAATGATAGTACTTTAAAAGGTTCAATCTCATCATTTGAATCTTATTTCCGTTGCCCTTATAGTTACTTCTTAAATCGTGGTTTATCACTTTATGAAGATAAAGTAGCTGGTTTTGATCCTGCAACAGTTGGTAATATCTATCACCATTTATTTGAAACAATCGTTTCTTTATTAGGCAAAGATTATCCTTTAATAAGCATCGAAAAAATTAGACGTTTCTTAAAACCACAAATAGATCATCTAAGAGATTTATATCCCGAAAGAAAAAGACAAGCTGATATGTTAGAAGAAAACATCTTGGATACTGTCATGGTTCATCTTCAAGCTTTAAAAAAGTTTGAAGATAACACTTATTTCAAACCTAATAGTCAAGAATATAATTTTGATTTAGAAAGAAATTTCAAATCTCATCCAATCTCTTTCCATGGTCGTATAGATCGTATTGATGAATTAAATGATACTTTCTGCATTATTGACTATAAAACAGGTGAGCGAAAAATTAATGAAGATGATATTAAGAGTGGTATTTCTTTACAACTTTTAACTTATTGCTATCTTTATGAATTAATAACTGGTAAGAAACCTTTTGGTGCTGCTTATTATTCATTAGCTATTCAAAATATCAATACATCAACTTGTTCATATAAGAAAAGTAAAGGCTTAACTTATGAAGATAAAGATCCTCTTGAGGACTTATTAAGTAATTTCAAACCTAGTGGCTTCGCTTTTGAAAATGAAGAAGATTATTTCATTAGCGAAGTCAAAGCTAAAGCTTTTGATAAAGATGCTGCCTATAAGGCTTTAGATATCCTTTATGAAGCTTTATATACTTCACTTGCTGATGGCAAGATTGAATGTGAACCAGTTGAAAAAGCTTGCACCTATTGTCCATATAAAGAAATCTGTCATTTTAAGGGAAGAGAAGGCTATTTCACTCGTGAATATGTTGACTTCTCTTTACTTAAATCTAAAGAAAAGGAGGAAGAATAATGCCTTTAAATGAGAATCAATTAAAAGCTGTTAATGAGAGTGGCAGTAATATTTTAGTTTTTGCCTCAGCTGGAGGTGGTAAAACTACTGTTCTTGTTGAAAGATTATTAAAAAGAATTTTAAAAGATCATCTTTCATTAAATGAAATTATTGCCATGACTTTTACCGATGCTGCAGCAGCTAATATGGCCAAAAGACTTGAGAAAAGACTTGAATTAGAGTTACTTAAAGATCCTAATAATGAATTCATTTCTCAACAAATTGCTTTATTATCTAATGCCCATATTTCAACTATTCATTCTTTCTGCCTTTCAATTTTAAAAGAATATTATTATGTCATTGGTCTTAAAAAGAGTGCTACTGAGAATATTTTAGATGATGGTCATCGTGCTATTTATCTTGATGATGCTGTCGAAAAAGTTTTAAGACAATGTGATGACTTAAGAGAATTAAATGCTTTATTTTCTACTAGTGCTTTTAATTATGACAGTTTAAAAATGGCTATCTTAGCTATCATTGAAAAAGCCGATGCTACTGCTGATCCTATTGCTTGGCTATCATCTTTTAGACATAATGAATATCAAAACATCCATGATATTCCAACCAATATTATCAACTATTATATCGTTGGCCTTAAAAGTTATTTATTAAGAGCAATGTCACATATTGAAGTCTTAATGGAGCTAGATAGCTTAAAAAGTCCTTCATTTAAAGCCTTATATTTAGAATATGAAGAAGCCCTTAAAGAAGAGGATAGCGAAACTTTCTTAATGAATTTACCATCTCTTTTAAGAGCTTTACCTACTTTTAGTAAGAAGAACTATAAAGAAGAAGATGCTCAAATCGCAAAAGAAGCTAATGACTCTTTAGCTAAAGTATTAGAAAAACTAGCTAAAGAATATGAGCCAACACCAGTTCTTTTAAAGACTGAAAAAATTGCTTTAAAATATACTAATCGTTTAATTGATATCGCAATTGCTACTTATCATAACTTTGAAGAAATCAAAAGAGAAAATAATGTCATTGACTTTAATGACTTTGAACATTTCGCTTATCAAATCTTAGTTGCTAACGATTATGCTTTAGCTAAATATTTAGCTAATAAATATAAAGAAATCATGGTTGATGAATTCCAAGATACTTCATCTTCTCAATGGTCTATTATTTCTCTTCTTGCCAACAATAATCTATTCTTAGTAGGCGATATTAAACAATCAATCTACCGTTTCCGTAATGCTAAACCAAGCATTATGCAATCACTTAAAGAAAATGATGATTATATTAAGATTCATATTCGCCAAAACTATCGTTCTAAAGCTAATATCACAGCTTTTAATAATGAATTATTTAATTCTTTAATGAATTTAAATACCAATGACTTTGATGAAGAAGATTATCAATTATCTGAATTGGATTCACAATTCATTGATAATATTCCTGTTACTTATGTTAAAGGATATTTAAAAGAAAACGATGAATTAACTGATAAGCAATTGAGAGCTCGTATCTTAGCCGAGGAAATTGTTAAAGATCACAACAATGGTACAGCTTATAAAGATATGGCTATTATCTTAAGGTCCCATAAAGAAAAGCCCGAGATAAGAGATATGCTTGAAAGATATCAAATTCCTTATTTCATTAAAGAAAATGAGGGCTATTTCAATTGTCAAGCCATGGATGTCTTATTATCATTCTTTAAATTGGTTTTAGATCCTAGTGATCATATGGCTTTAATTGGTGTCTTAAGTTCTCCAGTTTATCATTTAAGTGATGATGAATTATTTGAAAACAATCATTTATTTAATATTTCACCATTTAATGAAGATTTTGCAGCATTAAGACAATTAGGATATGAGAATCATCTTCATGAATTAACTCTCAAAATCCTTGCTTTACATCATTTCTATGATAATTTGCCACAAGATGAGAAAACCAATATCGACTACTTCTTATTGCGCTTTAATAGTTATCATTTCTCATCCCTTGCTTCAATGATTCGTTTTATTGAAGCTAGTAAAGAAGGCCAAAAAGAATCAGCTGTTGGTATTGCTGAAGATGCGCCAGTAGTTAAAGTTATGACTATTCACGGCTCTAAAGGCTTAGAATATGACACTGTTTATTTCATGAGCACTCATGAAAATAGAGCTAAAGATAATAAAATAGCTTTAAATGTTGATGATGAATTAGGCTTTGGTTTTAATGTTCCATTAGATAAATATCATCATGTAACTCCAACATTAACCAGAAGAGCTATTCAATTAAAAGCTAATCTAGAAAACTTATTTGAATATACAAGATACTTATATGTTGCTTTAACACGTGCTAAACATCGTTTAACAATTATTGATGCTTATAAGAAAGAAAAGAAATTTGCTAATCCAAATGACCTATTATTAGCAAGAGAAGGCTTCTCTTCATACTTTGAAGTTTTAATGAAGAATTCTAAACATATTGAATTTAAAGAGGTAAACTTTACTTCCCCTCTTCCTTCAAGAAATTACTCCAAAACTAAAGAAATAGCTTTACCATCATGTGATTATAAAGCTATTACTAATGCTTCTTTATCACCATCATCTTTTGAAAGCCATAATTTAGTCTTAGATTTAGATGCTATATATGGTATGGAATATGGTACTAAGATTCATAATGTCTTTGAAAGAATTGACTATCATAAACCAATTGATAGAGATTATATTAAAACACTTGATGATAGCTTATCAGATAGTGCTATTGATGCTATTTTATATTTTACTAAACACGATTTAATAGCTTATTTAAAACCTGATAAGATTTACCAAGAATATTCTTATTATTATAAAGATAATGATGATATCTATCATGGCTTTATGGACTTTGTTTATCTAGGAGATGAAGAAATTCTTTTATGTGACTATAAAACCGATATCGATGTCGATGAAGAAGAACTTCATAAACGTTATGATGCACAACAATTATCTTATGTTGAAGCCTTGCACAAGATGTATCCTAATAAAGAAATTAAAGCCTATATTTATTCATTAGATCTAAAACAATTCTTTGAAGTTAAATAGACTGTTTATTAACAGTCTATTTTTATTAGTAATATACTTATTATCTAGAAAAGGGTGCTACATGAAATTATTTATTAAACATTTTAATGAACTAAGCAAAGAAGAATTATATGAAATCTATAAACTACGAGTATCTATTTTTGTGGCGGAACAAAATTGCCCCTATCAAGAGATAGATGATGCCGATAAATTTGCCTATCATATCTATTTAAAAGATGATGAAGGTATTAAGGCTTATGCAAGAGTCTTACCACAAGGAGTAATTTTTGATTCAGTTGGTATTGGGAGAGTTATTGCCACTACACGCCATATAGGATTAGGCACTAAGATTGTTAAAGCGGCCATTGATTTCGCAAAAGATAAATTAAATGCAGATCTTATAACTATTGAAGCACAAGTCTACGTTTGTTCACTATATGAGAAATTAGGTTTTATTAAAACTTCTGAAGAATTCCTTGAAGATGGTATTCCTCATGTCCAAATGAAACTAAAACTATTCTAATACTGACTTCCATTCATCATTTTCTTTGTAATAACGCAAAGCACTAATGTCATCATCTTCCATTACTTTTAAAATACGATCCAAATCTAAAGATAATTCATAATTAAAAATATCTTTTTCATCAATCCAAAAGACTTCACCTTCACTATTAGATGAAATCTCTCCTAAATATTCACTAGCTACATAAAAGAAAATAAAGTAGCGGTCTTCATCTTTAGTCTTAAATTCTTCTATTCCTTTAAGAATAGGGTTTAATAAAGTGATACCTGTTTCTTCTTTAAATTCTCTAATCATCGCATCTTTTAATCCTTCCCCTTTTTCAACATATCCACCAGGAAGGGTTAAACCAGGCCAATCA
>CAKUWO010000007.1 GCA_934699415.1 uncultured Erysipelotrichaceae bacterium | reverse complement strand
CCTGCAGAGTTTACACTCTCACAGGGCTTTAAGCTGTCTTTTTAAACCTGTCTACTTTTATTTGACAAGTCCAATTATGCCCCTTACATATAGTGATAGATATGGCGATATTTTAATAATGCATATACTACTGTAATAAAAGAAAACGTTTCTGATATCGCATTAGACATCCAGATACCATTAGGCCCAATAATAATTGGAATTAATAAGACACAACTTGTTTGGAATACTAATGTTCGTAAAGCTGAGATAATGGCTGATACTTTACCATTATTTAAGGCTGTAAAGAATGATGATGCATAGATATTCATACCTGCAAGAATGAATGTTGGAATATATAGATAGAAAGCTTTTAAAGTCATATTCATAAGCTCTTCATCATAACCCACAAAAATCTTAACCACTGGTATTGCGATACTATAGGCGATAATAGCCATCAAAATACCAGCAAAAGCCATTAATTTCATTGATTTCTTGAAGACATTTTTAAGTTCATCATTATTTAAAGCACCATAATGATATCCTGCAATTGGCGCAGATCCTACTGCATATCCAATAAAAATAGCAATAAAGACAAATTGAACATACATTAAAACACCATATACCGATACGCCATTTTCGCCAAAAAGAGTAATTAATTGGTTATTGTAGATAATCGATACAATCGATGAAGAAATGTTGCTTAATAGTTCTGAAAAGCCATTACTGCAAGCTTTAATGATAGGGTCTAATTCTAAAGAAGTAGGAACTAATTTAAGTCTTGAATTATTAAGTGGTGATATGAAGTAAAAAATTGGTAATACACCACCAACAAGTTGTGATAAACCAGTAGCCAAAGCAGCACCAGTGATACCAAATTTAAATACTCCTACAAGTAAAAAGTCACCAATAATATTGGTAACACCAGCAGCAATAGTAAAATATAAACCATATTTTGGTTTCTCAGCAGTAATTAAGAAACTTTGGAATAAGTTCTGCAACATGAAACTAAAGATGAAGATAACATTAATACGACCATAAGTAACACAATCAGCATGCATCTGTCCTCTGGCTTTAAAGAAGTATGCGATTTGTGGCATTAATAAATAAGCGATTAAACCTAAAGTAATACCAGCGATAATGGTTAACTCTACCATCATCGCGAAATAACGATTAGCTTCTTCCTCTTTCTTTCGACCTAAAGTCATCGCTACTAAAGCCGAACCGCCAGAGCCAATCATAAAACCTACACCACCTAAAATCATTACTACAGGATAGATTAGATTAAGAGCTGCAAAACTTGTTTTACCTGCAAAGTTAGATACAAAGAAACCATCAACAACACCATAAATTGAAGTAAAGATCATCATAACTATTGATGGGAAAACGAATTTTAATAATCTTTTGTATGAAAAATGATCTGATAATCTGATAGCCATATTTACCTCCTTTTAGGTGATTCTAGTATTTTAACAGAAAATAAAAAGAAAGTTCAAATCTTATAGACTTGAACTTCTTCCTTTTCTTTCAAGATAGATATAATAAACAACACAAAGGACTAAACATCCAAGAGCAGCATAGACAGCAGCTGTTCCAATTTCGAATAAATGAGGCTCAGCTTTATAGCCAAAATATAAAGCCAATGGAATTCTAATCAAGAAGGCAGATAATAAGCTATTTACCATAACAAAATTAGTACGCCCAACACCTGAGAAATAACCATTAAAAGTATTAGAGAAAGCCAATAAGAAGCACTCAAGAGATGTCGCTCTCAAGAATTCTTGAGCACATAAAGCTACCTCTTCTTCTGGAGTAAAGATATAAGCTAAATCTAAACCAAAGAAATAAACAATCATAAAAAGAGTAAAGCCTAAAACTGATGAAGTAATTAAACCAACTTTTAAGCCTTCCTTTTGTCTTGCAATATTACCAGCGCCATAGTTTTGAGCAGTAAAAGCAGACATTGCAGCCATGAAAGCTTGCGGAACCATTAAGACAAACATAACAATCTTCTCAGATACACCAACACCAGCTGATGCGGTTACACCAAGTCTATTGGTCATTGATATAACAATCATGAAGCTAAATTCACCTAATACATTTTGAATAGATAAAGGTAAACCAACTTGGATAATTTCAGCCATAGAATCTCTTTTCTTAAGATCTTCTAAGCCAAAAGTGAAAGGAATAGGATGTTTCTTAGAATATAGTAAAGATAAAACTACTGAGAATGCTTGAGCACCAATAGTTGCAAAAGCAGCACCAGATGAGCCCATTTTAAGGAATCCAGTAAGGACAATATCCATTGCAACGTTAGCAATTGCAGCATATAAAACAAATAATAATGGTGATTTAGCATCGCCAATACTACGATATGTTCCAGCAATTAAGTTATAAGCACCAATGAAGATAACACCAGCACCACATATTCTTAAATAAGCAGTTGTTTCTTTAAATGCTTCTTTTGGAGCATTCATAAATTTAGCTAAGAAATCAGCACCAAAGATTAAAGCAAGCGATAATACAATGCAAGAGATAAAGATAATATAGATAGCAGATGAGAGGGCATCAGCACATTTATCTTTACGATTCTCGCCAATTCTTTGACCAATTACAACAGTAACAGCTGTCGATAAGCCTGTAACAAAAGCTGTAATAATCGTCATTGTTTGAGAACCGGTGGTTACACCTGATACATCCATTTGAGTACCAAAGCGTCCTACAGCCCATAAGTCAGCCGCACCATAAAGTGCTTGCAAAGCTAAAGCCATAATAACCGGTATTGTGAAACTAATAAGGGATCTAAATACAGATCCTTCAAGGAAACTATGTTTATTATTCATGCGTGTCATATTATAACAAACTCATCATTTATCATAAAGAAAAAGCGGTATTTCCGCTTATTTTTCTTCTTTTGTCTCTTTGCCGCTGAAGCTTACTTCAAGACCGTTTCCTTTTTTATGTGAACCTTCCCAATGGAGGGCATAAGTCATAAAGACTCTTAAGATTACTAAAAGGCCAACAGTGAGCAATGAAGATACAGAAGTTGAAGTGATTGATTTTAAAAGTTCGCTTGCCATATAGATTTCAATAACTGAAGATAAGCCTCTACCAAAACGTGGATCTTCAGCAATTTCACTAAAGATAAACTTATACTTGAAAATACGAACAACTTCTTTAAGAAGCACAATAATAAGTAAGATGGTTCCCCAAATCTCAACTAATACTGCAAGAAGGTCGCATAATTCAACCAGAAAATGTTCAAGAATGTGTGTGAGTTCTAACATATTAATCCCCTTTTTATTACAATATTTATATTCTACTCTCTTAAATAAAAAAGAAAAGGGCTAACGCCCTTACGATTGATAACTATTGTGTAAGATTATCTTCTGGATTTGTAGTTATCTTTTTCTCTCTTAAATAAAGCTTAGGTAAAAGAATAGCTGTTGCAACAAGCAATAATGAAGCACCAATAATTCTAATCTGAGTATCTGATTCTTTTAAAGGATTGATTAAAATTAAAGTTCCTGCATTTGTTCCTAAAATAGTTAATAATAAGCAAACAAGATTAATCTTATAATCTTTTTTAAGTAGTTTTAATAAATCTTTAATAGAATAAATAGAGCCTACCATAATACATATACCAAAGATAATTGGAGTATATTTTTGAATTTTTTCAGAAATAATAATCAAGATAGCACCAATCGCAAATAAGATAATACCAATGGATGCTACACCCGTTTTACCTTCTTCCATATTTGATAAGCCACTCTTAATGATATAGAAAGCACCAATTAAAAGAAGGACAAATCCAGCTATCCAAGTTAAAATCTCTGTAGTTAAAGAAGAAAAGATAAGTAATAAAATACCACAAACATATAAGATGATAGGAATAAAGTAGTTATTTTGAATGATCTTTTTCATATAATTACCTCTATTTCATTATACCAAACAAAAAGACCTTTGTTATCAGAAGGTCTTAGCTTAAAAGCCACTTGTATAAGGGCTTGGCAAGGAATAAACCAATCAGGATGAAAGGAATAATGATATAACCTGATAGTGACAACATTGATATTGCTCCATATACTTCACCAATATTGGCACCATATATTCCCTGTACGCCAAAGCCTACCATGAATCCTCCAAGAATCATAGTTAAGGCTTGTTTTTTGGATTTAATAAGGCAAGGTTTGTATTCTGCTCTAATAAGTGGAACAAAAGCAGAGCCTATTGCAAATCCTACCACCAACATCAGTCCTGTTTGTTTGAAGAAAGGGGTCATCACTTGTTTATAAACTGCCGGTGTTAAGACATTTGATACATCTACACCTAAATTATTTAGTAATTTATAACCAAAGACTGATAGTGGCATTGCTGTTGCAATTACTTTGGAATTAAATAAGAAATAGATAAGAGCTAAGATTGTAATAATATAAATACCCGCATTAGCTTCAATACCTTTTAAGAATAATTCGTTAGCGATTAAACTTAATTTCTTCTTTAATGTGTATCTTCTTTTAATGATTGATGGGATTGTTTGAAAGTCTCTTGTCTCATAGAAACCATGTTTCTTTACTCCTTTATAAGCTATTTGGAAATAGATTGATAAAAGAATAAATTGAATTAAGAGCGCTTTACCCCATCCAAACATTTCTGGTAAATAGAAGACTTTCTCACCTGTATATTTAAGAGCTAATTCTCTTATAAATACTCCACTATAAGCTCCTAAGAAATAAAAGATAAGAGCTAAGATATAATCACCTTTACCATTGGCACATTTCTTAATTAAACCGGAACCGGCCGAGCCCAGCAACATTAAGCCTGCGCCAAAGATAATAGCGGCTAGACAAAAGTAAGGTGATACAGGAGTAGGTTGAGAAAGGTATGCTTCATAATCGAATAAACCTAATTTAGTTTTGATAAAGATGATGCCATTTAACCCAATCGTTGTTAGAACACACATCTTCCAAAATAATAAAGTAAATTTATAAGAATGCTTATATACCGGATTTCGAAGATTGGCTGAAAAAGAAAAATCCCCACGATACATAACCGAACCAAAGACAGCGCCAATAATCATATCCAAAGCAGCTAATTTATTATTCATCATCACTACAATAAATAAGATGCTTCCGATAATCCCTAAGATAAATGCAGCGGCTAGCTGACTTTCCTTAGAGCGTTGTTTAGAATAATCCGAGGTGGATCGGAGAACTCTAAGATCCTCTTGGTTGAAAGGTTTATATGTCAATAGGTATCCTCCTTTAATGTTACATATTATAATGATTGAAAATAAAAAAGTGAATAATGTTCACTAATTCACATATAGCTTTATAAAGCATTATTGTGAGATTTACTTTACAATATTCACAAATTGTTTAGATACTTTATTTGATAATTTTTTTAACTGTTCCATCATTTTTATAGATCATATCTTCTTCAACTACTCCTCTTACACAAGATGTAGGATAGATACGACTATTACGTCCAATAATGGTTCCGGGGTTTAAAACTGCATTACAACCAATTTCCGCATGATCTGCTAAAATAGCTCCAAACTTCTTTAAACCTGTTTCGATATTGCCATCTTTAGTATGTACTTCTACTAACATCTTATTTCCTTTAACATTTGATGTAATAGAACCAGCTCCCATATGAGCAAAATAACCTAAGATTGAATCACCGACATAGTTATAATGAGGAACTTGAGCACCATCAAAGATAATAACATTTTTAAGTTCTACTGAATTGCCAATAACACAATTATTACCAACTAAAGCACTACCTCTGATAAAAGCACAATGTCTAATTTCAGTATTAGCACCAATAATACATGGTGATGCAATATATGCTGAAGGGAATACTTTAGCTGTTTTATGGATCCATACTTGTGGTTCTACTTCTTTATATTCATTAGGATCTAAAGTCTTACCCAAAGCGATAATCATATCTTTAATACCACTGAGTCCTTCCCAAGGATAAGTGAATTGTTTTAAATAATCGCTTGCTAAAGAATGATTTAAATCAAGAAGTTCTTCTGTTTTTAACATTATTTTTACCTCTTTTAAAAAGATATCACAATTTTAAATAATAAGTATAATAGACTCTTTATAATATCTGTGTTTATAGTATCTGAGAAAGTTGATATTCTTTCACAAAATCAATGAGATAAGAAGATATAGTAACAGTATAAGGGGATCCGTAATAAGTGGTTGAGAGTATTAAACTTTCAACCACTTATTACGGATCCCCCTTAATTTCTATGATGAAATCTTCAACTTTTGGGATTGCCCGATAGCGATTACTAATACTTATGCAGAACGTACAAACAGATTGATAGAAGAGAATAACTTTAGAGGTCGTGGATACTCGTTTGATATTCTTAGAGCACGAACTCTATATAGAAAAATGAATCTCACCAACGTTATTGAACAAGGTCTTGTAGAAGTCAGACCTACCCTTCCTTAAGACGAACCTGTGTTCAGAATGGGCGTTCCTAAAACAAGTGATGGTGATGATGACAATGATAGTGATTAATTTTGAGTGGAAAACCGCTCGCATTTTTTTGCTCGGTTCAAACAAAAAAAGCTGGACCAAAATGGTTCAACTTTTTCATATTCAGTAATCGGTTTTCAACCGGTAATTTCGGAAACCCAAAAAATCATCTTTTATGAGCTTTATAAAGTTCTACAATATCCTCAATACTTATATTATAAGCATTCGAATCCCAATAATTGATGGTCGTAAGCAAAATCGCCAACTCAATTAATTCTAAATAGTCATTGGAGTAATGTAATGTTTGGTTTTTAAAAGAATTGAAAGCCGGATTGTTTAAGAGTTGATGATACAAATCCTTGCTCTTAAAAATGTAAGTGAAAATTGCTTCAGCTGTTTGTTTTTCATTGCGAAGAAAGTCTAGTAAGATTTTAAACTCATCATAAATTATTGCCTCAATTAGATCATTTTTGTTCTGGTAATAAGTATAGAAGGTTTGACAGCTATATGTCGATTCTTCAGCGATATCTTTAACATTGATTTTATTGATATCTTCGCCAGCTTTTAAAAGTCTAATCAAGGCCATTTTAAAAATATCACTGGTCCTATTCATTATCATCACCTACAAGCGAAATATTCAAAAATAACTCTGCTATAATGTGTGATGAATATTGAAAATCGGTTTTAATCCAATATGAAATAATATCGACAAAGATATATGAGAAAATAAATTCCATAAAATCCTTATTGCCAATTGTTGGGGCATTTGGTAGTGGAAATTGTTTAATTTGATGATTGTAAATCATATTTGACAACATATGCGGAAAGGCTTTAAAACAATCATAAGTGAATAAGGCCTTGTACAAATCCTTTTCACGATAGACATAGTTGAAACGAAACTCTCGATATTCTTGAATAATTTCTCTTGTCCATTGTTCTTTACTGTTGTGGCTTGAAATAAATTCGTCCATGATATTTTTCATGCTGGCAATTTCATCTTCCATTATTGAATCAACAAACTCATACTTATCTCTGTATTGACGATAGAATGTTGATTTAGCATAGCCTGCTTCCAACGAAATATCATTAATACTAATGTCTTTAAAACTATTAGTTTTTAAAAGATTGATAAAAGCCATTTTGAGAGCTTTTTTTGAACGTGTGATGCGTTTATCTTCGGTTTTCATTGAGTTACGACCTCTGTTTTTCCACATTATATCAAAGATATGAAACTATAGTTTTATAAAAGTCCATTTTTGAACACTTTATGGTCTAAAAGTCGCTTAATTTTGATAATCGAACTTTTAACTTAAAAGTGTTTTATTTTTTATAAAAAGCGCTAATTAGTCATTTGTGTGAAAGCTAAATTCATTTTATTGTGAGGTCAGAGAAAATTGGGATATAAAAAAGTGAACCTCCTAAGTTTGTCCAACTTTAGGGGTTCACTTCAGAAAGGGGGAACTATTATATGCTCAACTTTAATCCTTATAGTTATCGTTTTAACTCTCGGAGACGATCAGTATATGCCAAACACGGTATGGTCGCATCCTCTCACCCACTAGCAACTGAGGCTGGTATGAAAATCATGGAAGCTGGAGGAAATGCCATCGATGCCTGCGTCGCTGTTGCCATCATGCTGCCAGTCGTCGAACCTGCTGCTACCACTTTTGGCTCTGATAATTTTGCCATCGTCTGGAACAAAGATAAGCTTGAAGGCATGTCTTCTTCTGGTTGGTCGCCATATGGATTGACGGAAGAATATGTCAAGTCAAAAGGTTATGAAGGGAAAATTCCTTTAGGTGGTTGGGATTGCACAACCATTCCTGGCTGTGTTGCCGGCTGGATTGAACTATTAAAACGTTATGGCACTAAAAGCCTTGCTGAGGTAGCAGCTCCAGCTATTAAAGCGGCTGAAGAAGGTCATCCTATCACACCTTATGTTGTCGCATCATTTAATAAATGGCGCAATATCTTAAAAGCTAATTTAAATGAAGATATGCTTAAAAACTTTGATGACACTTTCTTCCCTGGTGGCAGAGCACCTAAACCTGGAAGCATTGTCAAGTATCCAGGTATGGCTCGCTTCTTAAAAGAAGTTGTTGCGACTGATGGCGCTTGTTTATATGGTGGTGGTGATGTTGCTAGAGCGATTGTTCGGGAATCCGACAAAAACGGTGGTCTTTGGAAAATGGTCGACTTTGAAAACTTCAAACCTGTAATCCATGAACCATTGAGAACTAATTATCATGGCTACGATATTTGTGAACTTCCTCCAAATGGCCAAGGTATTACCGCTTTAATTGCCGCTAATATTCTTGATGATTATAAGTTCGGTGAAAATGATTTCGGAACTCCAAGAACATCACATCTGCAGATGGAAGCTATCAAGTTGGCTTTTGCGGACGCTAAAAAATATGTTGGTGATCCTGGCTATATGACCAAGGTTACTTGCGATATGCTTCTAGATCCAAAGTATGCCGCTAAACGTCGATCATTAATTGATGAAACAGTAGCGCAAGATTTTAAAGCTGGCAATCCTGATGCTTGTGATACCTGCTATTTCTGTGCCGCTGATACTGAAGGTCATATGATTTCAATGATCCAATCCTGCTTCACTCCATTTGGTTCAGCTGTCGTCATTCCAGAATACGGCCTCGTTCTTCAAGCTCGTGGTGGATCATTTGTGGTGGAAGAAGGCCATGTCAATAATGCTGGTCCCCACAAAAAACCTTATCAAACAATTATTCCAGCTTTCTTAATGAAAGACGATAAACCAGTCGGTCCATTTGGAGTAATGGGTGGTTATATGCAACCTCAAGGTCATCTACAAGTGGCAATGAATTTGATTGATTTCCATATGAATCCTCAAGAAGCTCTTGATGCACCTAGATTCTGCTGGAATGCTGGTGTTCAATTTGATATAGAAGATGGTTTCAATCCTGCAACGTTAGAAGATCTTGAATTCAAAGGGCATAAACTAAATGTCATGAATGCCTATACTGGCGGATACGCCGATCGTCCGTTTGGCCGTGGTCAAATCATTATGTTAACTGACGATAATGTTTTGGTTGGCGGCAGTGATGGTCGAGGAGATGGCTGCATTATCGGCAGATAGTGCCATTATTAATCAATCTTTTAGATTATAGGAAGATTACTAATTATCATTTCAGCAATTGGATTTTCTCTGACTGGTGTATGGACAGGCTTGCTTAGTGATACAAGTCTTAGTATCGTTCAAATAACCTTTGTTCGCCTAGGACTTACAAGCCTGTTTAGCGCCATCATACTTTTGCTTGCAAGGCAACAATTCAAGTTGTCGGATAGCCAAATGAAAGCTGTCTGTTTACTTGGCCCTTTTGGTAGCCTTTTTACCCTACTGTTATATTCTTTGACAACAAGTTATATATCGGTTGGACTTGCCTGTCTTTTAAATTTCTCCTATCCACTTGTGGTGGTGGCATTAAGTTATATCTTCTTTAAAGAGAAGATTAGTAAGTCTAAAATGCTTGCTGCTGCATTAATGCTTACAGGCCTTGCGCTTGTATCGGGTGGTGGAACTTTAAATTTAACTGGTCCATTATTGGGAATTGGCTCAGCTTTAAGTTTCGCTATTTATATTATTTCGCAAGAACGTAGGAGTATGTGTGAAGTTGGTCCATTACAAATTGTCTTTTATTCTTCACTTACTGGTTGCCTCGTCTTTGCTTGTCTACCTTATGCTTTCAGGAAACTGGCAAAGCATTGATCTTAAAGCATTTGGAATAATTTCCATAGCGGCTATTACTTCCAATATCGTCCCAATGTATTGTTTATTCAAGGGAGTCCAAAGCGGTGTCCCATCATCGTAAGTCGGATTTATCTGCATTATTGAATCTGCTTTGGCACTAATTTGGGATCGTTTGATTTTCAATGTTACCCTTAGTGGTTTATCACTATTGGGGTTATTATCATATTTTGTTTCTTTTTTGTGACAATCAAAACCGATTAGAAAGGAGATATTATGTCAGAAAAAAAGCAATCAATGACTTTTAAGTATATTGTTGAAGTCCTTTCGATTATCGCTGGTATTGCTGTTTATATGTTGCCGGCGAGTGAGAGTTTATCAACTCAGGCCATTCATGTACTAGGAATAGCTGTCTGGGGAATCGCCAACCTTGTTATTGGTCTTGCACCATCATATGCTGTTGGATTAATGATGTGCGTCTTATGGTTTGTAAGTGGTTCGGTTCCTTTTACCACAGCTTTTTCAGGATACAGTAGCACCACTTGGTGGTTAATTATTGGAGTACTCGGCTTAGGAGCGGCTGTTAATAAATCCGGTTTATTAAAGCGCCTTTCTTTACTATCGCTGAAGTTTTTTAAACCAACTTATAATGGTCAAGTATTGGCAATCATCATTATGGGAATTATTATTTCGCCACTAATTCCATCAACAACAGCGAAGTGTGCAATCATGGGTTCATTAGCGCTAGGAATTGCTGATGAGTTAGAACTACCAAAGCGCAGCATGGGGAGATTGGGATTATTATTAGCACTTTGGCTAGGCTTTAATATCTCAGGAAACTTCTTTCTATCTTCCTCTTTCCAATCATACATGATTTTAGGTCAGTTACCAGCTGATACTCAATCCACTTACACCTTTATGACCTGGTTTATCAGAGGTCTGCCATGGGATATCGTGGTAACCGTTCTATTCTATCTGTATATTAAATTCTTCTGTAAAGAAACTAGTGCTAAAAAGATCTCCAAAGAATATATTAATGAACAATTTAAATCGCTTGGAGCACTAAGTAAAGATGAATTAATCACTGCTCTTGTCAGTGCTGCTTGTCTTATAATGTTCGTCTTTGAAAGACAGACCGGTATTGGTTCGGTAGTTACAGCTTTAATTGCAATGTGTGTTTTAACTTTTACAAAAGTCATTGGTCCAAACGAGTTTGTTACCAAGACTTTGTGGCCTTTGGTTGTCTTTATCGGAGTAGCCCTAGGTATGGGAAGTGTTTTCAAGGAAGCTGGTGTAACAACTTGGTTAGTTACAATTTTAGAGCCAATTACTAAGACTTTGACTAATCCATATATCTTTGTCCTGGTTATCTGTTTAATTTCTTTCGCCCTTAGAGTTGTGGTTGACCAAGTAGCAGTCAATGTCTTACTGGTATCCATTCTTGTTCCTTTAGCTACTAACTTGGGCATGGATCCTTGGATTGCAGCCTTCGTTGTTTATGGATGCAGCGTTGTATTCTATCCACTATATGTTCATCCAAATATGTTGATTTGTATTGGAGCAGTTGGAGGTGAGGAAAATATCAATCCTTCTAAACTCTTGTTTGCAGATATTGCCTACATGATTATCTGTCTAATTGGATTTATGCTTTGTGTTCCTTTCTGGCAGATGTTAGGAATGTGCTAAAATCAGCAAATTTATAATTATTATCAATACCATCTTCTAGTCAAGGTGGTATTTTTATGTCAAAAGATAAGCCCCTTATACACTTAACATTCCGATATATCAGCTCTTATTAGAAATGATTTTTAACCGTCTTTTATTAAAGAGGTTTTGTAATGATTAATGAACTAAATGATGCGCAGATGACATTTTCGATTCGGGAACTTAAGGCTATGGGGCTTAGCTATTATCAAATAGTTAAGCTTGTTAATGATGATCGTTTAAATAAACTTAATCGTCGTAACTATGAAAACCTTAACTTTAAAGGTGATTATAATGAACCAGTTTATGCTAACGTTTTTTTACCAAAGGAGTCGTGTGACTTCTAAGTGCGGCATCATATTACGGTTTGACAAATTCTATACCCCAAGGTATTGATATCGCTATTTACAAAAAAAGATAAGGTACGCACTTTTACCAAATTGGCCAAACATTAATATATATCATTACTCAGATAAACGGCACCGAGCTGGAATCAAAAGAATCGCAATTAATATGGGCTTTTTCTATATCTACGATATCGATAAAATGGTTGCTGATATTATTTTTTTTCGTGAAAAAATAGGAATTGAACAAACAAAGGAAATAATAGTTAGATACTTAAGAAAAAACGATAAGCATCTCAATAATCTCATATCTTATACAAAAGAGTTGAGGTTCTGCAAAACACTCAAGACTTACATGGAGGTACTACTATAGTATCTGCAGACTCAGTTAAACAACAACTTAAATCATTAGCTGAAAAACAAAATATAACTATCCAAAATTGTTTAATTCTATATGCACTTGAAAGAACGATTTATCGTATTTCAATCTCTCGATATAGGGATTTATTCATCTTGAAAGGCGGTATATTTCTATATGCTTTATACGACCGCAATTATTCAAGGATTACCCAAGATATTGATTTTTTGGCAAGCAATATTTCCAACGATACCGTTATTATTGCATACGTTTTCTCAGAGCTTTTTTTCCATCCAAAATGATGATGCAATTAAATTTGACTTAAGTTCTTTAAAAGTTAGGAGCATTTCTGAATTCAAGGAGTATCATGATGTCAATGTTTCAATTAAAACTTTTCTAGATAAGACATCAATTCCTGTATCAATTGATATTGGCTTTGGCGACGTCATCTATCCTAAAAGATCTTCAATTGATTTTCCTGTTTTACTTAATATGGATATACCGAACATATTTGCTTATTCCGTATATTCGGTTGTTGCCGAAAAATTTGAAGCTTTTGTTTCTTAGGGATTATTTAATAGCCGATACAAAGATTTTTTTGGATATCTACTGTATATCGAACAATTATGATTTATCTGGGCAAAAACTGTTGAGTGCTGTTAAAGAAACTTTCACAAACCGCAGCACTACTTTTAATGATATCGTTTCATTTTCAGATATATATTAGCGACCCTATCCAACAAACAAGATGGAAATTATTCATCAAGAAAAAGCATATCGAAATATAAGCTAGTTTTGTAGTCGTTTTAAATCAATGTCGAAACTTATTATTACCAATAGTTGAAAACATCGACTGTTTGGATTTTGATAAGATATGGTCGACAAATAGTAAATCATGGATTTAATAAAATGTTGGCCCAACATTAAAAAACACCCTTATTGGGTGTATAAGATAATTTGGCTGGGATAGTTGGATTCGAACCAACGAAATGGCAGGTTCAGAGCTTGCTGCCTTACCGCTTGGCTATATCCCAAAACCTTATTTGTTATATCAAATTATTTGCATTTATGATGCTAGTAAATTCATCATCATCAATAATTTTAAATTTGATATTTAGATCATAGGGATATCCGCTTAAAAGATAATAGCGATAAAGTTGCGCTTGGCCAATCAAATAACGATTATCAAGATTTTTGTCACCACAAAAGATAATCTCTAAGGTATTGCCCTTAATGCGACACAGCTCTAATTTGCTTTCACCAATATATTCGTAATCAGGGTTATTAACTAAGAATTCCTTGATTTTCTTGGTGATATTTTTTTAACCTGTTCACTGAGTTTTATATCCATCATCCGCTTTTGAGCATCATAAAGATAGATTCTAATTTGTTGACTATAGCACAGCCTTGTGCTGTTATCATCATTAGACCATGAATCCAAAGCCTTTTTAGCATACTCAAGAATCATAAACGGAACTTTCTGGTCATTTAGATAGACATATCTTTCAATTTGTTTCGATATCTGCATTCCATATTCGCTAAGGTAAGTAGGATTTTGGAAGAAAACCACTTCCGTCAAATACATACTAGAGATTTTTGATGGCAGTTTATTATCTTTGCTGACTTTGCGAATCGCCGTCTCAAAAGCTTTTTTAGGGTATCCGCAATAAAAGAATAGGTTATACGCATAAATGGAATATGGCTCAATGATAATACTAATACCTCAACATCGGTAAACATGTAAGCAAAAGACAAACGCCATTTGTTTACCTTTGATATTGATAAAGCCAGGGCATCATCCCCACCACTTGATCCTCCCTGTCTTACAATTAAACCAACTCCAACCCCAACAAATAAACCACCAAAAGCAGCCACTAACAAAGGGTGATTATTTAAATCGGGAAGCATTGGTGGAAATAGTTCCCAAAGCTTATAAAAACTTGATACAAAGAAAGTTGAAATAATAGATATTTTAATTAAATTAGCACCAAGATATTTTAAAGCTAATAAATAACAGCTGATATCAAGAATAGGAGTGATATAGGCTGGTGATATTTTAAGCCAATGTTCAATCAGAAGAATCAGTCCAATAACGCCACCTTCAGTAATACTGGTGCGCTGGTGAATATTATGAATACCAAAACTGAAAATCATCGCTCCTAACATAATAAGTGTTATTTTCTTCAAGGAAAGATCTTCAATCATCTTATGTCACAAAGTTAATAATTTAGATTTCATAAAGTTTCCTCTTATAGTCTTTACACTTAAAGATTTTAAACTGTATAGTTGCTATAAGGTCAAGGGGTAAACATGAATAAATATTTCTCAATTGGTGAATTGTCTAAACACCAAAATATCTCACGACAAACATTAATCTTTTATGACAAAATTGGTTTATTTAAACCAGCTTATATCGATCCTCTTAATGGTTATCGTTATTATAGTGCTAATCAATTGGATTTTTTAGATACTATTTGTGTTATGAAGAAAGTTGGTTTTTCCTTAGATGAAATTAAAAACCATATGAAAAACTATAATCTTGATTCTTCACTTATTGCAATGCATAAACAATTAACGATTATTGATAATCAAATTAAAGAATTGGAACTTATTAAAAGCCGTTTAATTCATCGTTGCAATCAATTAGAACTTAGTTCAAATATCACTCATAACCAAAAGATTCATTTAGAAAATATTGATAAACAATATCTTTTATTACAAGAAGTAGATAAACCATATACCTTAGATATGGTTAGTATTGCCACAAAAAAGATCTTTGTGCGCTCTTTTAAACAACATTTACCAGTCTTTTTCCAAAGTGGAGTTATTGTACCTTTATCTAATATTAAAAAAGGTGAATATATAAAAGCTTCTTATGCTTTCTTACCTATCGAAGAGTGTGACCTTGATGGGGCTAAAGAGATACCTAGTGGTAAATGTGTTGTTGGATATCATAGTGGTGATTATTTATCAATTAGTAAAACTTATAATAAGATTTTAGAATATGTTAAAAAACATAAACTTAAAATCATCTCAAACGCCTATGAATTCGCTATTAATGACTCTTTATCCACTGGTGATGAAAAAGAATATTTAACTAAAATCATGTTTTATGTGGAATAAAAAAATTGACATCTTTTTTTGAAAGTGATAGTATCAGCGCGTAAACACAAAGAAGAGAAGAGTAACTTCTGTCGCAATTATTTAGAGAGTCCTTGTATGGTGAAAGAGGATTAAGAGCAGGAAGTGAACATGGTCTTGGAGTGGTTCCTTCAAATAGGGGGAGACGGGAGTGACCGTTATATCGCAAAGCTATGATAGTAGCTGATGAGGTAAACTTCGGTTTATAAAATAAGGTGGTACCACGATATTACAGTCGTCCTTTGATAGGACGGCTTTTTTATTAAAGGAGAAGTTATGATCGAGATTAAAAATCTAAATAAATCTTTCAAGACAAAAGATGGTGTAATGAAAGCTTGTGATGATATCTCTTTAACAATTAAAGATGGTGAAATCTTCGGCATTGTTGGATATTCAGGGGCAGGTAAGAGTACTTTAGTACGAATGTTTAACGCTTTAGAAAAGCCTGATAATGGCTCTATCAAAATTGATGGAAAAGAAGTTACTACTTTAAAAGGTAAAGAATTATCTTTGTTTAGACAAAATATTGGCATGATTTTTCAGAATTTCAATCTTCTTTGGAGTAGAACAGTAAGAGAAAATATCGCTTTCCCTTTAGAAATTGCTCACATCAATAAAGAGACTAGAAATAAAAGGGTTGATGAACTTTTAAACTTAGTAGGATTAAGTGATAAAGGTAATAATTATCCTTCTTCTTTATCTGGCGGGCAGAAACAAAGAGTAGCCATTGCCCGCGCTTTAGCTCTTAAACCTAAATATTTATTAAGCGATGAAGCAACTAGTGCCCTGGATCCTAAAACGACCGATGATATCCTCTCCTTATTAAAGAAAATCAATGAAGAAACCGGTATTACAATCATCATGATTACACATCAAATGGAAGCAGTTCAAAAGATTTGTCATCGTTTGGTAGTGATGGCTGATGGAAAGATTATTGAAGAGGGTAAGGTTAGTGATGTCTTCTGTAATCCTAAGCATGCCCTTACTAAGAAATTAATTCGTGCAACTGATACAGGATTAGATGTTGAAGAAACTAAAGAAGAACTTAAGTCTAAATTCCCTAATGGTTATTTATTAAGAATTACTTTTGATGCTGATCACTCAGGTGAACCAGTTTTATATGAATGTGCACGCAATAATGCAATTCCATTCTCAATTGTCTCAGCTAATATTCATAATACCCAGGATGGTATTTTAGGTGTTATGTATCTATATATTGATTCAATTGAAGAAATTGAACCTTTTATTGAAGAACTACAAAAAAGAGAAATTAAGGTGGAGGTTATCTAATGGCTGAATTATTAAAAACTTTAAAAACCCCTTTCTTTGAAACTATTTATTTAACTTTTGTCCCATTATTATTCTCGGTAATCTTTGGTTTTATGATTGGTACCTTGATATTTATAACTTCTTCTTCATCACATGTGATTGAAAATGATAATCCTATTATCAAAGTTATACATATAGTAAGCGATTGGATAGTCTCAATCTTTCGAGCTATACCATATACCATCTTATTAATTTGGCTTATTCCTTTAGCTAAATTACTAACTGGTAAAATGCTTGGGGCAACAGCTGCTCTTCCATCGTTAATTGTCTCAGCTACACCATTTTTTGCCCGTATGGTTGTTGTAGCATTTAGTGAAGTAGATAAAGGAACTATTGAAGCGAGTAGGGCAATGGGTGCTGGTTTATTTACGATTATTTTTAAAGTTTTATTAAAAGAATCTTTACCAGCAATTATTTCAAGTATCTCAATCACTGGTATTAACCTAGTTTCATATACTGCAATGGCTGGCGCTGTTGGTGCCGGTGGCTTGGGCTTTACCGCTTATAATAGCGGTCTTGTAAGACGCAACAATGAAGTATTCTATTCGGCTGTATTACTCATCTTAGCTTTGGTGTTTATTATTCAATTAATAGGCGATAAAGCTTCAAAAGCAATTGATAAAAGATAGGAGATCTTATGAAGAAACTATTATTAATTGGTTTAACCTTACTTACTTTATTCACTCTTTCTGCTTGTTCTAAAAACGATACTGCTAGTGATGACTTAGAAAAAATTACTGTTGTTGCTACACTTGAGCCTCACGCAACTATCCTTGATGCATGCAAACCTTTATTAAAAGAAAAAGGCTATAGCCTTGATGTTGTAGTGGTTGATGATTATTATATTCCAAACCGCTCTGTAAATGATGGCGAAGCAGATGCTAACTATTTCCAACATATTCCATTCTTTGAAGCTGAAGTTAAAAATAATGGCTATAAATTAGTAAATGTAGCTGGTGTTCATATTGAGCCTTTTGGTTTCTATTCTAATGAAATTAAATCGATTGATGAACTTAAAGATGGTTCTACTATCGTTATATCTAACTCGGTAGCAGATCATGGACGTATTCTTAGCATTCTTGCTGCTAATAATCTTATTGAGATTAAAGATGGCGTTAATGCGGTTGATGCAACAATTAATGATATTGCTAAAAATCCTAAGAATTTAAAGTTTGTAGAAGTTAAACCTGAATTATTAACTCTTGCTTTAGCTAATAATGAAGGTTCTCTTGTTGCGATCAATGGTAACTATGCGATTAGTTATGGTTTAAATCCAACAAAAGATGCGATTATTTTAGAGAAGGGTGATAGTTCAAACCCTTATGTCAACATCTTAGCTGCAAGAGAAGATAATGCTGAATCTGATAAGATTAAAGCTCTTGTTGAAGTACTAAAATCAGATGAAATTAAAAACTTCATTCTTGAACATTATTCTGATGGTTCGGTAATTCCTGCCGAATAAATAAAAAGCCTGTTAGTTTATACTAACAGGCTTTTTATTAAAGTGAAGCTCTAAAAATAGCTGCGATATCTTCTTGATAAAGTGGTGCCCAAGCGTTTTCTAAACCTTCTGTATCAGCAACATGTTTTGCCATTTCATCAATTCTTGATTCATCAATGCCAACATCTTTAAGATGCATTGGAATATCAATTGATTCAAAGAATTTATAGGTTGCATCGATTGCTTGATTTGCGATTGCCATCTTATCTTGATTTGGATTTATGTTAAAGACATTGATACCATATTTCACAAAACGATCTACTGTTTTCTCATTTAGAATATGTTTCATCCATCTTGGAGCAATAATTGCTAAACCTTCACCATGAGTGATGTCATAATAAGCAGAAAGAGCATGTTCCAAACCATGGCATGGCCAACCAGACTCACTATTGCCAAGGCAATAGATGCGGTTGCATCCATAAGTGCAGACAAGCATCATTTCCGCTCTAGCGGTATAATCTTCTGGATTTTCAAGACATTTTTGACCATTAATCATCAAACTCTTAAGTCCAGCTTCCATAAAACCATCATTAAGGATGGTAGAATCTTCACAAAAATACTGTTCCATAATATGGTTCATAGCATCAGCAATACCAGCTCTTGTTTGTTTTTTAGAAACCGAGAAAGTATATGTTGGGTCTAAGAAAGATACTTTAGGATAAAGATGTGGGTCGCTGTAGCATGTCTTATCATTGGTTTCAGTTCTTGAAATAACACCACCAGCATCATATTCACTACCAGTAGCTGCAAGAGTAATAATATCAACAATTGGTAGGGCATCTTTGGTTTCAACTTTGTAAGTGATTAAGTCCCATGGATCCCCATCATATTTAGCACCACCAGCAATCGCTTTTGAACAGTCAAGAACACTTCCGCCACCAACTGATAAGATAACATCAATATCATGTTCCTTGCACATTCTAACACCATCTAAAACACTTGGATCATATTTAGGATTAGGCATAATATTAGGTAATTCAAAGATTTCATAGTCCTTAAGAAGTTCTATTACTTGGTCATATAAGCCGATTTTCTTAATGCTTCCACTTCCATAAGTAAGAAGGATTCTTTTGCCATATTTACTCATTACTTGTGGTAAATCTTTGATGACACCTTTACCAAAGATTAATCTTGTAGGTGTGCAATAATTAAAGTTTTGCATTTTTTCTCCTTTATTCTTAATATCTTATTAAGATTTAAATTTTTAATATTTGAATTAACAATATATAAGCAGAGCCATAATAAACCACAACAGCTACTAAGTCATTGATAGTAGTAATTAATGGTCCTGAAGCAACCGCTGGGTCAACACCAAACTTCTTAAATACCATTGGTACCACTGTGCCACATAAACCACTAAGAAACATTGCAATAAGTAACGAAATAGCGACACATAATGAAATAGAGAAAGCAATGTGTGGTTTAACACCTTTACCAAAAACTAAGAATAAGCCAATTGCTGCAAATGATAAAACTCCTAAAATAAGACCATTACAAACTGCAACTCTGCTCTCTTTAAATACCAAAGAGAGCTTTTCTTTTAAGTCAGTATCTTCATCTATTAAAACACGAATGGTGACCGCAAGAGATTGTGTGCCAATATTACCAGCCATATCCAAGATCAATGATTGGAATGATGCAATAAGAGGAAGGGTTGCAACAACAGTTTCAAATACTCCGACAACACTACTTACAACCATGCCTAATACCAAAAGAATGATTAACCAAGGTAGTCTTTTTTTTAAAGAATCAATTAATGATTCATGAAGATCTTCTTTAGCAGAAAGACCAGCTAATTTCGCATAGTCTTCGCCCATCTCTTCATCAACAATTTCTGTTAAATCACCAGCTGTTAAGACACCGACAATATGATTACTACGATCTAGTACTGGAATAGTATCTTCAGAATAATCTTTTAATCTTTCAAGACAATCGCTAATTTCTTCATCAGAATAAACATATGGGAATGATGTCATTGTAATAGAATCAAGAGTAGTTGAAGCACTAGCAGTAATAAGATCTTTTAAATCAATCGCACCAGCATAAACACCATCTTTATCACTAACATAAATAGTTGATATATTATCATTTTCTTGTGCTTGTGAAACTAATTCTTTCATCGCTTCCTTGATCGAAAGCATAGAATTAATCTCGATATAGTTGGTTGAAAGGTGAGAACCAATTTCATCTTCATCATATGAAGAAGTTAAGATAATTTCACTTCTTTCTTCTTCAGGCAATAAAGTGAGAATAGCTCTTTTTTCCTCTTTTGGTAATTCTTTGAGGTAATCAACTGCATCAGCAACTTCAATCTTACTTAAAATATCGGCACGTCTTTTAAGTCCTAATTCATTTAAATAGATTTCTGGTTCTTCAGCATGTTCAAAAATATCAGCCAATTCGTCATCATCGACAAGCTGATATAAGCGTGTACGCTCTTCTTTAGAAAGTAATGCTAAAGCATCAGAGATATCGTTTTCGTGGTAATCACTTAACTTCTCTTTGATGATTTTAGGTGCAAGATTGTTGCGGAAAAGTTGACAAACTTCCTCGACATAATCTCTTTGTACACTTTCGAGTTCTTCGTTATTATCCATTGTTTTTTCTCTCCTTATCTTATTGTTTTTAGATCTGAAGAGGCAAAAGTTTTTTAGAAGATGAATCTATGAAAAGATTTATCTAATAACACTTTCGCCGTCGGGCACGGTTTGTCTTCCATAGATTCTCCTCCTTTTCTACTTATAAATTTTCTATTATTTTCGCTTATCTGGTCAAGTTATAAATTAAGAAAATAACGCAATTAATTCTTTTTCACTTAATGTTGATAAAGATGTTCCTGTTTCTTCTAACATTGTATCAGCCATCTCTTTCTTGTATTTCTGCATCTTTACAATTTTTTCTTCAATGGTATTTTGAACAATTAGACGATAAACATTTACATTTCTTTTTTGACCGATACGATGAGCACGATCAATTGCTTGGTTTTCAGCAGCTAGATTCCACCATGGATCATAATGGATAACCACATCAGCCCCAACTAAATTCAATCCTGTACCACCTGCTTTTAGTGATATTAAGAAGAGTGGGGTATCGTCACTGTTAAATGTTTTAACAAGCTCTAAACGGTCTTCTTTTTTAGTAGCTCCAGTGATTTTGTAATATTTAATATCACGCTGCTTCAATTCAATTTCTAATAGTTCTAACATTGATGTGAACTGTGAGAATAATAAAATCTTATGTCCTCCAGCAATTGCTGAATCAATTAAATCAAGACATACTTCTTTCTTTGCAGATTCGCCAAAATAATTATCAAATAATAATTTAGGATCACAACAAATCTCTCTGATTTTAGTTAGCTCGGCTAAGATTTTAATCTTTTCTTTGGAAGCATCATCACTATTAATCATCTTTTTAATCTTAACAGCTTCAGCATCATATAGCTTTTGTTGATCATCTTTAAAATGCGCATAACGATACTCTTCAATTTTTAAAGGCAATTCTTTTAAAACTTCACTCTTTTTACGTCTTTTGATAAAAGGTGAAATAAGCATTTTTAGTTCTTCCTTAGTTTCTTTATCTTCTTTAAGAATGGCACTTTCATAATGGTTTTTAAAATATTCATAGTTACCTAAATAACCAGGTAAAACATAATCAAAGATAGACCAAAGCTCTGATAAGCGATTCTCAATAGGTGTACCAGTTAATGCGAATTTAATCTTGGCATCAATTACTTTAACTGCTTTTGATACTGCCGCTTTGGCATTTTTAATATATTGTGCTTCATCAATAATTTGATGTGTAAAGTGTAAATCATGGTAATTTAAAATATCACGTTTTAATAAGTCATAAGAAGTAATATAAATATCTGCATTCTCATTTAAAAGTGTTTTTCTCTCTTCTTGACTCCCGGTAATAATGGTTGTCTTGATTATAGGTGCAAAACGTTTTATTTCTTCTTGCCAGTTATAAAGTAAGGAGGCAGGGGTAACAAGTAATACTTTAATTTCTTTTTCTTCTTTTTCACTTAATAAATAAGCAATAATTTCAAGTGTTTTACCAAGTCCCATTTCATCAGCTAAAATACCACCTAGTCCCATCTCAGCTAATGCTTTTTCAAATTTAAAAGCTTCTTTTTGGTATGGTTTTAAAGTATTTTCTAAGCTTATTGGTAAAGCATAATCTTTGTCTTTAACATTTTTAAATGTTTCAACCAATGTATTAAAACTTTCACTTTTAATAGCTTTAATATCAGGTTGATTTTCAAGACATTTATCAAGATAGAAAGCTCGATAAAGTGGTAAATGCATATTACCTTCTACCAACTCTTTAAGCGATGTTTTATCTCTTTCTAATAAGCCAAATAAGAAATCATACTCTTTATTATTTTTAAGCTCATAATAATCACCATTAGGTAAACGATAATAGCGTTTCTTTTCTTTATAACTTTTGAGTAGACTTAAAAGTTCTTCTTTAGGAAGATCTGAAGTAATACTTAAATCTAATAAATCATGATCACTATTAACCTTTAAAGCTAAAGTAGGGGACTTATAAAAGTTAATATTTTTAAGCTTTTTCGAGATATTAACTTCACCATATTCTTTAAGTTCTTGTAGTCCCTCTTTTAATAAAGAATAGATGTTATCTGGGGTATTTAAAGTAGAGAAAGAATCATCTTCATTACGATAATATGGGAATAAATCTTCTAATTTCTCTATAATACGATCTTCATTTTTGATATCACGATATGAAGCCAAAGGAAAGTCTTCTTCTTTTAATCTTCTAATTATTTCGTGGTGTTCATTGTAATCAACACTACATTTACAAAAGACCTCATCATCGTCTAAATCAACATAAAAACTAAATTTAGCTTTAATTGGTAAAGCTACTTCATCTTCCTTAAAGTTCTTATATATTACAAAAACATCGCTATCTTCTAGCTTTGGTAATAAACGATTAAATAATTCACTTAGGTTCTTTTCACCAATATAAATACGTTTATTAGTATATAAACTAGCTGCAATATCACCATCAAAAAGATTTAATTTTCTTAGCCCTTTGCTGTTACTTATATAGTGATATTTAGCACCTTTTAAAAGAGTAAAGTTATTAGAACTAATATCAATACCTTTTATTTTATCTTCGTTAATTTCAGCGTTAATATTAATTTCTATGCGAATTGTATCATCACCTATAAGATAATCATCATTATCTTTATTAGCTAACTTTTCGCCATGCATAAAGTCATAAAAAGCATCAAGATTAGCTCCTCTTAACTCAATATAAGCATTAGGAATAGTACTACGTTCTCCATATAAAAGTAGAGATTTCATTTCATCAAAACGTTTTTTAATAAAGTTATAAAGCTTGATATCTTCTTCTACAAAGGTGTAATTTTCAAAATCAAATTCATTCTTACCAAGAGTTAATACTTTTCTTTCTTCTTCAGCTTCAATTAGCTTAGAGATATTTTTAACTTGAAGCTTTTTATCAATACCTAACTTTAGATTAAGAGTTAATAAATCTTTATTTTCGCTTTTAATATAAGGAATTAAATGCAATACCTCTTCTCTTTTATTAAGATTAATTGATGAAAAAGAGTTAATAAAAGCATCGCCCTCTTTTGTCGTATCATCACCAGGATTATAACGATAAAGATATTCATCAGCTAGTAACATCAGTGCTAATATGTGTGGGCATAAAGAGATATGACTATTATATTCATAACGATTATTGTAATGATTGAAACAAGACATACATCTTGAAGAGATGATATTATCTTTATCAATGCATAATTCAACTATTTTATTTTTATCTTCAAGTTCCATTAAGAAATGGATAACACGCTTATCGTTATTTAAAAATTGATAAAGATATTCTTCATATACACTATTTAATTTAAGATGATATTCATCAATTAAAGCTCTAGCTTCAGCTACCATTCTTTCAGATATTCTAATATTTCTAGTAATACGAGAAATAGAATAGTAATTTGTAGCACTATGTCTAAAAGGATCTATATAAGTAATGGTATTTATCTTAGAAGCATTTTCTTCTTTTTCATAGCGCAACAAAACAGCTGCTTCATGGGCGCATCTTTCTTTACCACAATCACAGCTAGCTATTAATTGCTCATTATTTTTTTGAATAACAACTTGGTTTTTACGACCATCATAAACATAAGCAGTAGCAAAATTCTTACTTGATATGTAGTTAATAACATGATCATTGTTATAAAGATCTATAGCTTGATTAAGCGTTTCGGTGTCGTAATTATCTTTCCAATTTTCTATCTTCATCTTTTAATTTTAAATCTTTTAGATGAGATTGTTTAGATTAATTCAGCAATCTCTTCGATGGTATCAACAAATGTAACATTTTTAAGGTTTTCTTCCGTTAAAAAGCCTTCATCAATCATTTTGATGAATAAAATTCTAATCGAATCATAGAAGCCATTAGGGTTATAAATAATAACTTTCTTATCAATTCTTTTTAATTTATTCAAAGAGATGATATCAGCCATTTCTTCAAGTGTTCCAACCCCACCAGGTAAAACAATAGCTGCATCACATTTGTTAATTAATAAATTCTTTCTTTCATCCATATCTTTAGTAATGATAAATTCATCACTATCGACAGCACCAATTCCTCTTTCAACAAAGAATTGTGGCATAATACCAATTACTTTACCGCCATTTTCTTTACATCCACGATAAGTAGCACCCATATTGCCACAAAGAGCACCACCATATACTAAAGTATGTTGTTTTGATGCGATTAATTCACCAATTTTATAAGCTTCATCATTATATACTTGGCATCTACCATCAGCAGATCCTAAAAATACTGAAATATTCATTTTAATTCTCCTTTATATTCTTATTAATGATAAAGTATTTATCTATATTTTCTAAGCATTAATTTATATAAGCTATCTAGCTTTTTAACTAAATAATTTACTTATTTAAAAAATTTTTAGCTTTTGTTGCTTTTGTAGCCTTAATTGTTTCTTTTTTGGTGATATTGTTTATTGTTTTATAAGCAACTAAATTATTTGATAACAATATAATTAACTCAATACTAATATTTTTCATTTTCATGATATTACCTTATTATATTGTTATTCCTTATTTTTAATTTTGAAGATTATAGGGAAAACACCAAAATTTCTTAAAATGTGGTATAAAATATATGTGGTTAATCGGTCTCCTTTGTCCTATTCTAGGATTCATACTTTACCGATTAACCATTTTTATTTTTAAATTTAAAAAAAGCTCTCCTTAATGATATTTATCCAAAAGGGGAGTTTTTATAATTGATATTTAATAAAATTATTTAATTTTACGATAGATATAAATGCAAAGGCAGGCTCCAACAACCGATACCAAAGTGCCACCGATTAAGCCATTACCTGAAATACCAATAATTCCTAAAGCTAAAGAGCCAACAATGCCACCAATTAAACCAAGAATGATATTAGTTAAGATATCATCATTTTTGGTATTCATAATTTTGCCAGCTAGATATCCAGCTAAAGCACCTGTTAATAATGTAATTAAAATAGAAAGCATCTTTATACCTCCACTTACTAAAAATCTTAATAAATAAGTCTGAATTTATTGTGAAAAAAATTCTTTAGCTTTTGATTTTTTAGCTATATCACCATTATCACTCTTTTGTCCCCTACCTATAATATCACTACCATATTTCTTCCTAATGATATCTATGGTTTGGTCTATCTTCTTTTCTTTTTCATGACTTTGGTTAATATTTTCAAATAAAGATAATTGTTCATTATTTTCTTTAATTAAATCACTTAATGATATACCCAATAATCTTAATGGGGTCTTGTGGTCCCATAGTTCAATAAAAATTTCTTGTGCAACTTTTTCTATTTCTTTGGTAGTATTTGTAGGAATGGTTAGTTTCCTTTGTTTGCGTCGATCTTTAAATGTATTGCTGCGAATTGTTAAAGCTAGAGTTTGAGCTTTAAAGTTTTCTCTTCTGACATTCTTTGATACTTCTTCAGCTAAAGTTTTAATAATAGAGAAGGCTTTTTCGGTTGTTAAAATATTATCTTCTGTTGTAGTTGCAATCGATATTGATTTCGCATCACTTTTTTCGATTTCAACAGGTGAATTATCAATTCCTAAAGCTCTCTCTTTTAAAGAATAAGCGGTTGTTTTGCCAAACCATTGAATCAACTTTTTTATATCGACATCTTTTAAATCTTTAATAGTATGAACACCATAATCATGTAAGTTTTTAGCCATCTTTTTACCAACATACAACATGTCACCAACATCAAGAGGGTCATATTTAATTTCTAATTCATCATAAAAGAGAGTATGAACTTTATCAGGCTTTTCAAAATCACCAGCTGTTTTAGCTAATAATTTGTTAGGCCCAATGCCAATATTCACAGTAAATCCTAACTCATTTTTAATTTCATCTTTTAATTTATAAGCTAATTTAATAGGATCTCCATAGATTTTTTCTGTCCCTGTTAAATCTATAAAACATTCATCTATTGAATAGGGCTCTAGTATTGATGAATATTTATGACAAATATCCATAAAAGCTTTAGAAGAGGTGAGATATAACTTAAAATTTGATGGTACTAGGTATAAATTAGGGCATTTTCTTAAAGCATTTCCGACAGGTTCACCAGTAATAACACCTTTTTGTTTGGCTGGAATTGATTTGGCAGTAATGATGCCACGTCTAGATTCAACATCGCCACCAACAGCAGAAGGTATTTTTCTTAAATCAATAGTAGAACCTTTCTTTAAACGATCTACAGCTTCCCATGAAAGGAAAGCTGAATTGACATCAATGTGGAATATAATACGATTATTATCCATATATTAATTATATCTAATTAAATAAGACAAAAGGAAAGGACTGCATCAGCAGTCCTTTATTTACTTATGTATGCTTTTAAATGTGTAACAGCTTATTTGTTACGATAGTAGAAATCGTGTGGTTCAGGTACAGCATGACGTGATTCGATTTCTGCACGGATTCTTTCCTGGAATGTAGCTTCAGGTCCCTTAGGATCTTTCTTTAAGCATTCAACATATTCAGCAGTAGTCATCATCTTGATACCGATGTTCTTCATATCGAAGAGGTTAGCCTGATGAACTTCTGGAGTCTTAGCATTTGTAGCATCTGTTAATACGATTACTTCGTAATCGAGAGAGTTTGCATCCCAAACAGTTCCACGAACGCAGTTAGGAGTCTGAACACCTGTTAAGATAACCTGTTTAACACCTAAACGACGGAGAATAAGATCTAATTCAGTGTGGAAGAATGCACTCCAACGCTGTTTAACGATGCAGTATTCACCTGGAATTGGATGGATTGGATCTAATTCTTCAGCGCCTTCTTCGCCGATTGTGCAACCATGATAGCCTTTTGAAGCGAAAGCGTCATAACGTGTGATTTCGCAATCTGTTCCGTCTGCACGATAGTAACGGAATACATGGAAAACAGGGATATTGTTGATTTCCTTGTTTACCTCACGAGTAGCTGCAAGAGCCTGTTCGATGTAAGGTTCAGCTTCAAGACCGCAGTCAACTCTGAATGGAGCTCCAGGTAAGTTGAAGTCTTTCTGCTGATCGATGATAATAAAAGCATTTCTAGCCATAGTAAAATTCCACCTTTCTATGGATTCACTTTAGCATTTCTCTTTTTTTATGTCAATTATTTTCATGGGATGAATATGTGAATTTTATGTGAACATTTAACACGCCTACATTTATAGCTTTTTTCTTTAATTTAACTTAAATAGTAACCTTACAAAAACACCTTTTTGTAAGAAAATAATTTATCCAAACTGTTTTTAAACATCTTTTTTATTACTTATCCACCGTTAATTATTTTTGTTGAAAATGACATTTATTACCTTAAAAAGGGTACTTGTTATGTGGATAACTTTTATTTTTAATGTTTATAATTTGTTTCTTCACACACTTATCAAGACTCATGTGGATTGTGGATAACTTATCCACAATATTTCTTGGTTTTTTGTCATGTGGATAAGTGATGATAAGTCTTTAAAGTTCTTTATTTATAAGGTTTAGTATTTGTTTTTCTATGTTGATAACTTTGTTGATAGCCTTTTGAGATATAGAATAGTCATTCTTTAAAAGCTATAATTATGTGGAAAAGTAGAAAGAATTTTATATGAACACATTAGAATATTACTTAAATGATTTGTGGAAAAAGACGATTGAATGTGTTAAGCAGTCAGAACAATTTCCAAAGAATGAAATTTTTATGTGCTTTGATGATTCAAAGCTTTTATCTTTAGATAATAGTGAAGCATTAGTTTCAGTATCTAATTTTGTTAGTTTTTCAGCTTTAACAACTTATCACAACATTATTGAGAAGGCTTTACAAACTATAGTTGATGATTCTTCAATTAAATTAGTATTAAAAGATGCTAACGAGATAGCTTCAAAAGAAGAAAAATCAAACGCTTCAAACTTTGCAAATCGCTTCATTAAAACTGATTTCAATAGTAAATATAGTTTTGCTTCATTTGTTGTTGGAAGAAGCAATATTCAAGCTAAAACAGCTGCTATGACAGTTGCTGATAACCCCGGACTTATCTATAACCCATTATTTATTTATGGTAATTCAGGAGTTGGTAAAACCCACTTATTGATGTCGATTGCTAATCGTATTGAAGAAATTTCACCATCAAAAAAGATTGCTTATATTTCAGGATCTGATTTTGTTGAAGGTGTTTATCAATCAGTCAAAGAAAAAAAGGTTGATGAATTTAAATCAAGCTTTAAACAATTAGATGTCTTATTGATGGATGATATTCAATTTATTGCCGGTAAAGAAAAAACACATGAAATTTTCTTCTCGGTATTTAATGAACTTGTAAATAACAAAAAACAAATATGTATCACTGCTGACCGTATGCCATCCGAGATTAAAGGTTTAGAAGATCGTATCATTTCACGCTTTAACCAAGGTTTAAATGTTAATATTGAAGCTCCTGAATATGAAACAGCAGTTAATATCTTAAAAATGAAAATCTCTAACACTATTGGAAACAATCAAACTATCTCAGATGAAGTTGTATCTTATATTGCTAATAATTTTGCAAGCGATGTTAGAACACTTGAAGGAGCACTAACAAGATTGTTATTCTATTCCATTAACTTTGCACCTGATAAAGAAATTGGTTTAGAGGTTTGTGTAGCTGCTTTCCAAGATAATTCCGTTGATACTCAAAAAGAATTAACAATTGATAAAATTAAGAAAATGGTTGCTGATTATTATGGTTTAACCGTTGCACAGCTTAATTCAAAATGTCGCACTAAAAATATCGCTACAGCACGTCATATCGCAATGTATCTTTGTCGAAATAAACTTGATGCTTCATTTAAGGATATTGGTAGATCTTTTGGAAAAAGAGATCATTCCACCGTTATCAATGCTTGCGACACTGTAGAAGAGAAATGTAAAAAGTCTTCCGTTTACGCGCAAGTGGTTCGTGATTTGGAGATTAAATTACATTAAATCAACTGGTTATATTCAGCTTTTCAACAAGAATTATTCTAGTAATTTCAATACTTCTGCAACTTATCCACATTATCCACAAAGCTAATAATACTAATAATCAATTAAAAAGAATAAAAAAGAAAGAAGAGGTTTATATGCGTTTAACCATTTCAACCAAAGAATTATTAAAAGCAATCAATCTTGTATCACGCTCTATTTCTTCAACTATCCCATTGCCTTCTTTAACAGGTATCTATTTAAGTGCAAAAGAGAATGAGTTAACGCTTATTGCCTCTGATGCTAACATCTCAATTAAAACTTTTTTAAGTAGTGATGATGATAAAAATCAATTAGTAATTTATGAAATTGGAGATATTGTTATTAGTGCTAAATATCTTCATGATATTATCCAACGTTTTAGCGATCCTATCACATCACTAGAAATTATTGATGGTACTTTAATTGAATTAAAGTCTGGTAATGCTTTATTTAAGATTAATGGCATGAGTCCTAAAGATTATCCAGCTATTGATTTCGAAAACAGTGGTAGTGAATTTAAATTAAAAACAAGCGTTTTAAAAGAAATTGTTTATGATATTTCTTTTGCTTGTTCACAAGATGAAACTCGTCCTGCTTTAACAGGTGTTTCTTTAACAGCTAATGGTAAAGAATTATTATGTGCTGCAACTGACTCATTCCGTTTAGCAATGAAAAAGATTCCTTTAGAAGAGGAAGCACATTTTAATATCGTTTTGCCATCTAAATATTTAGATAAAATTTATGCATCAGTAGAAGATGAAAAAGAAATTGTAATAAAAATCGATTCTTCAAGAATGTGTGTTTACGTTGAAAAAACCATCATTTCAGCTCGTTTAATTGATGATAAATATCCAAATATTACTACTTTATTACCTAATTCTTTTACACAAATTTTAACTGTTAAATGTCGTGATTTAGCTTCAGCTATTGAAAGATGTTCAATTCTTAAATCTGAAGGCAATAAAAATATCATCAAAATGTCAATTTCAAATGGTAAGGTTGATTTACGTTCTGTGTCTCAGGAAATTGGATCGTCTTTTGATTCCATCCCAACTGTTTCTTATGAAGGCGAAGATTTAATAATTTCATGTAGTGGCAAATATCTCTTAGATACTATTAAAGTTATTCATTCCGATACTATGACTCTTTGCTTTAATGGTGAATTAAGACCGATTATTATTAAAGATCTAAACGACGAAAATATGATTCAATTTGTATCTCCTGTTCGCTCTTATGATTAAAATGAGCTAATAAAGATATAAATTTCACACCAAAACACAAACAGGTATAGGAATACCTGTTTTCTTTTACTCTTCTTTTTATGGCTTATAATGGCTAAAAATGATATAATAATACCTATGAAAGAGACTGTTATTATTGAAATTCGAGATGAATTTATAACATTAGGTCAGCTACTAAAAAAGGCTGATATTGTTTCTAATGGTGGTGAAGTAAAATTCTTCCTTGCTGAAAATAAAGTTTTAGTAAATGGTGAAGATGAAAACCGTCGTGGTAAGAAACTTTATCATGGAGATACTATTGAAATAGCTGATGTTATTTATAAAATTGCATGATTATAAAACATCTTTCTCTTTGTGATTTTCGTAATTATGCGACTTTAGAACTAGATTTACATCCTTCTTTAACAATTCTTCTTGGTGATAATGGTGCTGGTAAAACAAATATCTTAGAAAGTTTATCTGTTTTAAGTAATACCCACTCATTTAGATGTCATAAAGATGAAGAAATGATTAAAAAAGGAAGTGCATTTGCAAAGATTGAAGTTAGCACTGATGATGATGATTTTAAAATTGTGATTTCTCCCAAAGGTAAAACCTTGTGGTTAGATGAGCAGATGATAAAAAGAAGTTCTGATTATATTGGTAAAATAAATACTATTTTATTTAAACCAGACGATCTTTTTATCTTTGATGCTCCACCATCTTCAAGAAGAAATCTTATTGATATAGAAATATCTAAAGCTTCATCTTCTTATTTACAAGCACTTCTGACTTACAACAAGATTCTTAAAGAAAAAAATACACTTTTGAAACAAGAGAAGATTGATGAAAAATATCTTGAAATCTTAAATGATGCATCAATTGCACCGATTTCAAAAATTATTAAAGAGCGTAAAAAATTTATCACTCTAATGGAAGAAGAAACCAAACGTATATTTCATTTATTAAGTGATTTAGATTTAGATTTAAAAATTACTTATAAGAGTTGTTGTAGCGGAAAAGAAGAAGATATTAAAGAAGCATTATTAAGAAGCGAAGAAAAAGATTACATTATGCATTTTGCAACATTTGGTATTCAAAAAGAAGACATTACTTTTTCTTTAAATGATTATCCAATCTCTACCTATGCATCACAAGGGCAAAAACGAATGGTTGTGATTGCCTTTAAAATCGCATTAACCAGTTATCTTAAGGAAATGGGTAAAGATAAACCAATAATATTGTTGGATGATATCTTATCAGAATTAGATAGTGCTAATGTTATGCGCTTATTTAAACTACTAGATTATGATTTTCAAACCATAATCACCCAAACATCTATTCCAGAATCTTTAAATCATTCTGAAAACAAAGTAATTACCATTAAAGAAGGAGCAATCTATGGAACCAATTAAGCAACATGAAGGTTATACATCTGATGATATTCAGGTATTAGAAGGTCTTGAGGCTGTTCGTTTACGTCCTGGTATGTATATTGGTACAACCTCTTCAAAAGGTTTACATCATCTTGTTTGGGAAATTGTAGACAATGGTATCGATGAAGCTTTAGCAGGTTTTGCAAGTACTATTACCATCACTGTTGATAAAGATGATGTAGTAACGGTTGAAGATGATGGTCGTGGTATGCCAGTTGGAATTCATGAGAAAACAGGAATTTCAGCTGTTGAGACTATTTTTACTGTCCTTCATGCAGGTGGTAAGTTTGGTGGCGGAGCTTATAAAGTTTCTGGTGGTTTACATGGCGTTGGTGCATCAGTTGTAAATGCACTTTCTAAATGGCTTGAAGTAGAGATTTATCGTGATGGTAAAAAATATTATGTTCGCTTTGAAAATGGTGGACATACCGTTGCACCACTTAAAGTTATAGGTGAGGCTAAAGAAGGCAAAACAGGTTCTGTTGTACGTTTTAAAGCTGATGATGCCATTTTTAAAGAAGGTACAAGTTATGACTATCATACTCTTTATGAGCGTTTTAGACAGATTGCTTTCTTAAATAAAGGTATTACTATCCAATTTAATTGGCTTAAAGATGATACTAAGTCACATACCTTCTTATACAATGGTGGTTTAAAAGAATATATTGAATATTTAAATCGTAACAGTACTGTTTTACATCCTGAAATTATTTATTGTGATGACGTTGATAAAGAAACAAATATTTCAGTTGAAGTAGCAATGCAATATAACGATTCATATAATACTTCCATCTTCTCTTTCTGTAATAATATCAATACTCATGAAGGTGGAACACATGAAGAAGGTTTCGCTTTAGCTATCAATCGTACTTTTAATAAGTATGCTAGAGAAAATAACCTAATAAAGAAAGATGAAGATAATTTAACAACCGATGACTTAAAAGAAGGTCTTGTTGCTTTAATTTCAATTAAACATCCAGATCCTCAATATGAAGGACAAACTAAAGGTAAATTAGGTAATACTGAAGTTAGAAAAATTGTTTCAACATTGTTTGGTGATGTTTTAGAAAGATTCCTTTTGGAACATCCAAATGATGCTCGAACAATTATTGATAAAGCAGTAGGAGCTTCTAAAGCTCGTATTGCAGCTAAAAAAGCACGTGAACTCACAAGAAGAAAGAATGTTCTGGAAATTAACTCGCTTCCTGGTAAACTCGTTGATTGTTCAAGTAGAGATGCTTCTATTTCAGAAATCTTTATTGTCGAAGGTAATTCAGCTGGTGGTTCAGCTAAAATGGGACGTGATTCAAAATTCCAAGCCATTCTTCCTTTGAGAGGTAAGATTTTAAATGTTGAAAAAGCACGTTTGCATCGTATCTTTGAAAATGCTGAAATTCGCTCAATGATTACAGCTTTTGGATGTGGTGTGGGCGATGAAATTGATTTATCTAAACTTCGTTATCACAAAATTGTTATTATGACCGATGCCGATGTTGATGGTGCTCATATTTGTACTTTGATGTTAACTTTCCTCTATCGCTTCTTAAGACCTGTAATTGAAAATGGTTATGTCTATATCGCTATGCCTCCTTTATATAAGGTGTATCGTGGTCAAAAGACACTTAAATATTGTTATACCGATGAAGAATTAGATGAGGCAAAAGCAGAACTAGGTGATGAGAAGTACGATATCCAACGTTATAAAGGTCTTGGTGAAATGGATCCTGAACAACTTTGGGAAACTACTTTAGATCCAAATGTTCGTACTTTAAAGAAAGTAACAGTTGAAGATGCAATAGATGCTAATGAAGCATTTGAAATGTTAATGGGTGATGATGTTGAACCACGCCGTAATTTCATTATTGAAAATGCTCATTTTGCTAAGAATCTTGATATTTAAGGAGGTTAGATATGGCTGAATTTAAAGATGATAAATACAACGAAGATGAAACGCTATATTTTAACCATGGAAAAATCACGGATATCAATATCTCTGATGAAATGCGTTCTAACTTCTTGCAATACTCAATGTCAGTTATTATTGACCGTGCTTTACCTGATGTTAGAGATGGTTTAAAACCTGTTCACCGTAGAGTTTTATGGGCTATGTATTCAGTTGGCAATACCCCTGATAAACCACATATCAAATCCGCCAATATCGTTGGTGAAGTTTTAGGTAAATATCATCCACATGGCGATACAGCAGCTTATGAAACAATGGTTCGTATGGCACAGGATTTCTCATATCGTTACCCCCTTGTTGATGGACATGGTAACTTTGGTTCTGTTGATGGAGATGAAGCGGCTGCTATGCGTTATACCGAAGCCCGTATGTCTAAAATCTCAATGGAATTATTATCTGATATCAGAAAAGAAACCATTGAATGGAAAGATAACTATGATGCTCGATTTAAAGAGCCTGTTGTTTTACCATCACGTTTCCCTAATCTTTTAGTAAATGGCTCGATGGGTATTGCAGTTGGTATGGCCACTAATATGGCTCCTCATAATTTAAAAGAAGCTATTAATGCCATTATTGCTACAATTGATAATCCTGAAATTACTGTTGCTGAATTAATGAATAACTATATCTCTGGACCAGATTTCCCAACTGGTGGATATATCATGGGTCGCAGTGGTATTAAAAAAGCTTACGAAACCGGAAGAGGATCTATTATTATTAGATCTAAGATTGATATTGAGGAATTATCTGGTGGTCGTAAACGTTTAGTTGTTACTGAAATTCCATATCTTATCAATAAATCACAACTTGTTGAAAAGATTGCTCAACTTGTACGTGATAAGGAAATTGAAGGCATTACATCTTTAGTTGATGAGAGTAACCGTAAAGGTATTCGTATTGTTATGGATGTTAGAAAGGATATACAGGTTGAGGTATTACTTAATCAGTTATATCGTTTAACCTCGTTGCAAACATCCTTTGGTGTTAATAATAACGTTCTTGTAAACAATAGACCAATGTTACTCAATCTTAAAGAGTTGATTGGCTGTTATATAGATCATCAGATTGATGTTATTGAAAAACGTACTAGATTTGATTTACAGAAAGCACAAGAAAGAGCACATATCTTAGAAGGATTTAAGATTGCACTTGATAATATTGATGAAGTTGTTCACACTATTAGATCTTCTAAAGATGATGATGTAGCTTTAAATTCTTTAAAAGATAAATTTGGTCTTGATGATATTCAAGCTAAAGCTATTCTTGACATGCGTTTACGTCGTTTAACAGGACTTGAAAGAGATAAGATTTTAGCTGAATTAGCTGAACTTTATACCACAATTGATGATTTAAAAGATATCTTAGCTAATCATGACCGCGTTCTCACTATTATTAAAAACGAATTAACCGTAATTAGAGATAAATATAGTGATGAGAGAAGGACAAAAATTCTTGAAGGCGACATCAATGTTGAAGATGAAGAACTCATTCCTGAATCTGGAATCATTGTTTCGATGACAACTAATGGTTATGTTAAACGTTTACCAATTGATACTTATCGTACACAAAATCGTGGTGGTAGAGGTATTAAAGGCTTAGGACTTAATGATGATGATAGTGTTGAACAGAATATTGTTATGTCAACACATGAATTCTTATTATTATTCTCTAATAAAGGAAGAGTATTCCGTATTAAGGGTTATGAAATTCCTGAAGCTTCAAGAAATTCAAAAGGTATTCCACTTGTTAATCTTCTAAAACTTGAAAATGGCGAAAAGATTAAAACTTTAGTAGTTGTACCAAAAGATAAGGAAGCTATTGATTATTTATTCTTTGCAACTAAGAGAGGATTATGTAAACGTACTTCTGCTTCTGAATTTGAATCAATTAGAGCTAATGGTAAGATTGCTATTACAATTGCTGAAGATGATGAATTAGTCTCAGTTAAGTTAACATCAGGAAATGATGAAATTATCCTCGGCGCAAGCAATGGCAAAGCTGTACGCTTCCCAGAAACTGCTATTAGACCAACTGGCCGTAATGCATCTGGTGTTAAGGGCATGAATTTAAGTGATGATAATGCTTATATCGTTGGTGTATGCACTAACCATGATGGCAAAGAAATTCTTGTGGTAACTGAGAATGGTTATGGTAAAAGAACACCAATCGAAGATTACCGTATGACTAGTCGAGGAGCTAAAGGTGTTAAAACAATCAATGTATCTGATAAGAATGGTCAACTTGTATCTCTTAAAGCGGTAAATGGGGACGAAGATTGTCTTTTAATGACAAGCGATGGCATTGTTATCCGTATTTCACTTGACACCGTTTCTTTACAAGGAAGAGCAACACAAGGTGTAAGACTTGTTAAACCTGCTGAAGGCTCAATTGTTTCTTCTGTCACAGTTTTAAATAAGCCAGAAGAAGAGAATGAAGAAGAATAATAAATAGATTTGACCCTATGATAATGAAGAACTTATTAAAATAAGATATTTACTGAACTTGTTAACAAAAAGTAGACAGGTTTAAAAAATAGCTTGAAGCCCTGTTAGAGTGTATACTCTGCAGGGCTTTTGTAATTTAACTTGTACATAGTACGTTCATAGTTGTAGTAGTGGACATATTTTTTATGAAATCATATATAGAATCATACTCGTTAATGTTATAGTCACATTTAATCTGTGCTTTTATCCATCCGTTCATTGATTCAATAACTGGATTATCAGTTGGTGTTAATACTCGCGACATAGAACGAATAATGTTAGAATTTAATAGAGCTTGGTTAAAGCTTATAGAAGAATATACAGCGCATTGGTCTATGTGAAAGTAGATTGGCTCCTGTAATTCTTCTTTTTTAATTAATTCAAGTAAGTCATCTTTGCATTTATAGTATGTTTTAAGATCTCCTTGTTTGATATATCCCACGTAATAATTGAATTATTATAGACATCTAAAAAGAATGTTCATTCATATAATTTGTCCCTGTGTGCTATTAAGTCATATCGGATACTATTTTCTGAAGAGGACTTGTTGTGTTCTAATGATTCCATATTTTGTTTTCATGGATTACATGTTTCACCTGTCTTTTTGAATTTGTAGTGTTTAGTTTTTGATTTAATGTCTAGATATTTAAAACACTTTATGGCATAAATTATCACTAAATACTAAACCGGTATCATCTCTAATTGCTTTTGATAGTGCATGATAACCATATGAAGGTTTATCTTTGTGTTTGGCTTTGATTAATAGAGCCAATTCATTTCTATCCCTTTCATATTGGTTTATACCTCTGTTAAACCATTTATAGTATCCAGACCTATTAATAGACATAATCTTACATAATGAATTTACACTATAGTGTTTACTTAGTTCTTTGATGATTTCATATTCACATCTAAGATAGTAACGTATTTTTTGTTTACACCACCATCTTTTACTAGGTATCCTTTTTAATCGCTTGTTTTCTATCTTTAATCTAAGATTTTCAAGTTCAAGCCTTTCTTCTTTGGTTAGTGATTTGGATAGCAGCTTATTAAAAGATTGCCTCTTTTTTAGACCTTAAACCATCAATTCCATTTTCACGATAAGATTTACACCAATTAGCTATCATTCCAGAGAATAAAGATTCGTCTTTTCCTATATCTCCAAGTGACTCGTGTTTTTCGATGTGCCGTTTTCATCGTAGTTGCATTCATGCACAACGATTTTCTCTACAAACTCACGCAAGAGGGTGTGGGTCAGTTCTTCAATGTTCATGTGCTTGTGAACAATGCTCATAAACTTTTCTGCGTTTACGGTAGCTTCCTGTGCTTTGGAAAGCTCCGTGAAACGCTCGTCAGAAATGCGACCGCTTACGCTGTCCTCATACAGCCGCTTGAAAATAGCGGATATGTTCTCGATAGGCTTCGTATTCAATCATGGAAAATCCCCTTTCTTCGATTATGGGAAAGGGCGGCAGCACTTTTGCTGTCGCCCCCTTGATCACCCACCAGCAAGGACAGACGGGGCTGTCAACGGTGAGCGCATCCCATTCACTTGCCGTTGACTGGCTTGGCTGGATTTGGTATATTCTCCGATAAAATTAGTTCAATACAGCTTTATATCCATTTGTTTTACCACCAGTGATAGTAATAAAATATGTTTCGCCAAAGTGGGCTTCCCATGAAATAGGCTCTATATGTTTCGTGATATCATCTGGATATACATTTTCATAATTGGGTGCTACATATTCGGTTATGATTCGGAATTGTATTAACAGCTCAAAAGTATCAGAGAGATTATTTAATTCTTCCTTATTCCACACCACGATATTATCAGAATCGCGCTTGATTAACGATTTATCAGCATTTGATATACCTCCACTGTATTCATGACTATTTGTACGATAATCATAAACCAGCAATCCAACATCTTCTTCCGTATCTAATTGTATGTGCAGGGCTATTTCATCAGCAGCAGGTACATACTCGTCAGGAGTTATCTGATTATACTCTACAAGGATCAATCCCAACATGATTACTATTGCAGTAACAATTCCGATTACCTTTTTCTTCATTTTAGAAACACTCCTGTTTATCAATTCATTTTCTCCTACATGTAAAGAAAATTCCAATGATTGCAGCAATCAAGATAATCGGTGCTACTCTTGCAAATAGCCATTCAAATGAGTGGAAAGCCACTCTGAGAACAGCAGCTTCGGGATCACTATAATCCCAACCCAAATAAGGACTATTCATTATTATTAGGGCAGCAAAAATTAGTATTATAATTGCGCATAATGAAATAAGCAGCCAACAAACAATTTTTCTTTTTGTGGTTTTCCTCTGTGCGAGTTGCAAATTTATCACCTCCAATTTTTCAGAAATTGCCTTTAAGTTATTAACCTCTGTTTCAATTACAGTTTCTCCCAATAGTGCGCTTACAGGTGTTTCAAGCACTTCTGATATGGAGATTAACATATCGGAGTCGGGAACCGACAATCCTTGCTCCCATTTAGAAACTGTTTGTCGCACAACATTTAGCTTGATAGCAAGCTCCTGTTGGGAAAGTCCTTTTGATTTTCTGATTGCTTTCATATTTTCGTTGAGCATTAAGGATTAGCCTCCTTTCCTTTCATCGCTACCCTTGTTGTAGTCGAAATTGCCTGTTGCCACAAGCAACGCATCTTAACATCTTTAGAAAATGGCTATTTTGAGCTGTTTTTCTGTTATACAATATCATTATTTTTCTATCAGATTTTTCATGTTTTGGAATAGTGGGCTGCTGTCTATCGAATTCATGCGTGTTACTTTACCACACATGAGCATTATATTCTGATGTATGGTTTCTATTCTTTCCACCTTTAGGTCTTCCTATAGAATCGCCTCCTTTATAAATATGGTAAAAGAAAAAGTAGACTTTTTAATTGTCTACTTTAAGCATACAAGTTCACTAATAGTTTTTTATTAGTTAAATTCTCCTATAAGTTCTTTACAGATTTCATTATACTGCTTTGAATATACGCTGTTTTTATTCCATAGAAAAGTTGTATCGTGATGGAGTTGTAAATTCTGAATCTTGATTTCTTTCAATGATCCATTTTTTAATTCTTCTTCTACAGATAAGTGATACAGAAATGAAATTCCACAATCATTTTTTAATAGTGAAATGATGGATGAGATACTTTCAATTTCTAAATGATTTTTAAAATCTGTGTAAGATAAGTTATATGTTTTTAAATAACTGTCTAATAGATCTCTTGTGCCAGAACCTGTTTCTCGGATGAGTATTCTTTCATTTAAGAGATCTTCAATATGATTGACTTTTTTAGAAAATGTATGATTTTTTCCACATACACAAATAAAACTGTCTGTGTAATACAATAACTGTTCGTATTTATGAGATGGAAAATATCCTTCAATCAATGCAAAATGAATTTCTCCATTATCTAGTTTTGCTAATAGTTGTTCCGCATTTCCATAAATAATATGCATATTCATTTCTGGGTGTTTATTTAAAAATACAGATAATGGTTTTGCTAATGCATATTCTCCAGCTGTAAGCGTAACGCCAAGAACAAGTTCAATGGTAGATTGCTTTTCCTGCATTCTTTTGATCATGATTTCTTCATCGTTGCGAATGACAGACATTGTTTCATATAAAATCTTACCTGCCTTTGTTAATGCAAGTTTGCGGTCTTGATATGTAAACAGCTTTGTGTTGTATCGCTCTTCTAAAAAACGAATGTGTTGAGATACTGCGGGCTGTGTAATATGTAATTCTTGAGAAGCCTTTGTATAGTTCATATTTTCGCATACACATAGAAACGTGATAATTCTTTGATCAATCATAAATACACTCCATAATAAATTCTTATGGATATATCATAATATATAATTTAAGATTTTTTATATAATCTCCTATAATTTACATTTGGAGATAGAAAAGAGGGGATATTATGCAGTTATTAGTCCATATTACAAACCACGAAAATGTAGTAGATCCAATTATGATTAAACTTGCAAAAGCAGGCTTTCGTGGCGCTTCTGTTGTTGATTGCGAAGGTATGCTGAAATCTTTGAATCAGGACAGTGTGGATGCACCAACGATCTTTGGCGGATTACGTCAATTTGTGAATTCAGGTCGTCAACAGAATAAGATGATTCTGGTTGTATTGAAAGATGAAGAAATTCAAAGTGCAATTGATATTATTCATTCCGTATCTGGAGATATGAAATTGCCAAATACAGGTAT
>CAKUWO010000006.1 GCA_934699415.1 uncultured Erysipelotrichaceae bacterium | reverse complement strand
GGATTTTTTTAAAAAATTGGAAGAAAATGATGAAATATTTTAGAAATCTTTAAATATGCTTAATTTATAAGGGGTTTGGACCTTTTACAATTTTATTTATCTATCAATTATTTTATTTTAGATAGTGTTATGCTTATTACATGAGATTACATATTATTTTTAAAGGTGAAGTTCAAGGTGTGGGCTTCCGTTATACATTATCTTTATTAGCTGATAAGTATCATTTAACCGGTACTGTCGAAAACTTATCAGATGGTTCTGTTGAAGCATTTATTCAAGGCGATGATAAGGATATTGAGGATTGTATTTTGAATATCAGTGATCCTACGCGTTTCTTTAATATTAAAGACATAATAAAAGAAGAGGTTGAGCCTCTTCTGTTTGAACCTTATTTTAGAATTATTTACTAAATTGATACATTACAATCGAACCAGCAACTGCAACATTTAATGAATCGATATTAGCCATTTCGATTTTAACAGTATCATCGGTCATTTCCATCCATTCATCAAGAACACCTGAGCCTTCATTTCCTAAGATGAAGGCCATTTTTTCTTTTTCTTTCAATGAAGATAGGACAATAGTATCATTTCTTAAAGCAGTTGCATAAACACCATATCCTTTTTCTTTAAGGTTTGGAATTAATATTCTAAAATCTTGACAGCTAATATTTAAATCATAGAAAGCACCATGCGAAGCTTCTAAAGCTTTTTCGTGGTAAATATCAGCACAATCGACAGAAAAGACAACTGTTTTAAATCCAAATGAATGAGCAGCATATAAAATCATGCCCACATTAAGCGGATCTTGAAGACGATCCAATAATATAATACGATTACCATCAATTTCCTTTTCATCAATCTTAGATGCAACACCAATGGCACCAATATCTTCTCTTTGAGCAATCTTGGCCATAACTTCAGGACTTACTTCATAAGCCTCTTCAAATTCGAATGGCTTGTTGCCGGTATATATTAAAGTCTTTAACTTCCCATTTTGATAAGCCTTTAACAATACATCACCGGTAGCTAAAAAAGAATCATCACGATATTTCTTAAGGTGCAACTTACACCAATCTTTAACCTTTTGGTTAGTTAAGGAGCTAATCATCTCTTCTCCTTTCAAAAGCAATTGTTGCCACAACATCACATGCCGAAACAGCTGATAAAGCATTGCGGAAAGATGAGCCATATGGAATGACAATTTTATGCTCACAAAGGTTTAATATTTCCTTATTGATTCCTCTTTTTTCACCACCTAAAAGTAAACAAATCTTACCACTAAGTGGTGCTTTAAATAAATCAAGCGATTCATCACTTCTTTCAAGTGCCAATAACTTATAACCTTTATCCTTAATCTCTTTTAAATCAAGATAAGAGTTTTCACTATTTAGTAAATTGATTTTGTCATAAGCACCGGCTGATGATCTCAATATAATAGCTTCGCTATCTTTATAATCACGATGTGATGTTAAAACACTTGAAAAGCCAAAAGCGCATAAAGTTCTTAAACAGAAGCCTAAATTATAAGGATCTTCAATACCATCTAAATAAAAGATGACATCATTTCTAAATAATGCTTCTAAAGAATCTGAGTTACGCTGTTTGCATATTGCAACAGTCGCACCACTATCTTTGCCGTATTCATCGTAAAAAGCTTCTTTATCCATATAAGAATAAGGAATAGCTCTTTCATTTAATAATTTAATAAGATAATGACTATCTTTATCACTTTTACCTTTTCTTAGAATAACTTCTAGTACTTCTCTTTTATTTCCTTCGATTAAAGCTTTGGTGGCAATCATCCCTTTAACAATCATAAAAGTACCTTACGAATCATATCCCCTTCTTCTACTTTAAAAGGTAGCGAAATATAAACTTTACTCATCGGCGAATTGGCAGCTTCAATCATATTGCCATCTTCATCTTTAATACCTTTTAAAGTAAAGATAGTATTTGGTAAATGAGGACCAAAAGCTTCTAAAGAATCACCAATTTTAAATGGATTGTGGGTAAGGATTAAGGCTTGGCCTGACTTTTCATCATAACTTAAAATATCAGCAACATAGTCATGTCTTGCCCCTTCACCTTCACCATATAATTGTTTGCTGGCGTCCATTTTAGTAAGTAAGAAACCAGAACTAAAAGAGCGATTTTCTGCCTTTGCAATCTCTTTTTCAAACCATAATAAAGAAGGATCTTCACCATTCTTCAACATATCTAAGTAAAAGCGATATGTTCTAACAACGGTAGCGATATAATAATCACTCTTCATTCTTCCTTCAATCTTTAATGAAGCAACATTAGCTTCGCACATTCTTTTAATAGCAGCTAAAGCCATTAAATCTTTAGAGCCCATTGAAAAAGGAATATTGGGACAGCTAATATCTTTATCTTCCTCATATAAAGAATAACGCCAGCGACATGATTGAGCACATCCGCCACGGTTAGCATCACGGTTGGTCATCCAGTTTGATAAAGTACATCTTCCAGATACATTGGCACACATGCCACCATGAATAAACACTTCAAGTGGAGTATTTACTTTTGATGAAATTTCTTCAATTTCTTCCATTGTTGCTTCTCTTGCTAAAACAACTCTTTCAACTCCCATTGATGCTAAAAATGATACTGCTTTTGAATTAAGAGAAGAAAATTGTGTTGATACATGAGTTTCAAAATGATAGCCTTCCTTCTTACATAAAGAAATAAGCCCGAGTGATTCAACAATAATGGCATCAATACCAATTTCATCTAATGCTCTTAAATATTCTTTAATACCAGCTAAATCGTCATCATGAAATACAATATTTACAGTGACATAGATTTTAGCATTATGCGCATGCGCAAAAAAAACAGCTTCTTCAATTTCTTTTAAATCAAAATTTGAAGCTCTCGAGCGTAAGGAATAATGTTTACCTCCGATATATACTGCATCTGCTCCATACATAATAGCAATTTTAGCTTTGCGGAGGTCTTTGGCAGGTGCTAAAAGTTCAGGTATTCTCATCGTGTAATATTTGTCTTCTTATATAAATAGCCGTGTCCAAATATTTCATTTGGATAACGTTGTTGAATTCTAGTTTCGCTAATAGCTGCATTTGTTGCATCTAAATCAGAAACAACATCCACTAAATCATAAAGTAAATCATTATTTAAAGTATCACCATTAATGAATAAAGAATTGATTCTATCCTTCAACATAGCTAACTCTTTTAAAGCCAATACAATTTCGCCAGTTAAGATTCTACTGCCACGTTCACTTTCAACAATTGGCATCAACTCATTACGATTTTCTTCTTTAATAAAATACTTTTTAGCTTTTGGATCTTTATCTATGCCTGTTTTTTCAAAGTAAGCAGAAAGATAATAACGATTGCTTACTGCTTGCACTATTCTTCCGATTAAGAATAAGGAAATATCCCCTTTATTTTCTTCACTCATTTTAACAATCTCTTCAATTGTCAATTCACGTGCAGCAATTGGATGAGCACCATTCAAACGGAAGAATGTTGCATCTAAACTATTAGATAATAAGGTTCCAGCATCAAAGAATAATTCTTTACCTTTATTCTTAAGAAGCATTAAAGCCCCTAAATCTCCAATGACATAACCATCAACCATATCATTGATTTCATTAATAAAGGTTTCAAAGTTAGCTAATTCTCTTTCGTGGATAACATCATCAGTTGCTAAATAGATTTTTTTATGCATTTCATGAGCTAAGGAAGCTAATTCTCTAATCTCGTTCTCATTTCTTTTTTCTAAAAGTGAATAAGCTGTACCTATCAAAATACCATCAGCTTTTTCAAGTATTCTTCTTGGGTCAGCACCCGAATTTATGCTTACAATCATTTTCATGTAACCATTCTATCACAAATAAAATCTGTGCTATAATTACCGCATGATTAAAAAAACGCGTGATTTAGCATTACTAGCTATCTTTATGGCTTTAAATATTGTCTTGGAGTCTATTTATATCCCTTTAGGCAATAATCTTAATATTTATTTTACTTTCTTTATTACGATGTTAGTAGCAACCTTATTTGAATATCCAATTGTTGCCATCTATGCAATTGTGGAAGATTTATTAGGCTTCTTCTTATTTCCACATGGATCATTCTTTCCAGGATATACTTTAACTGCTCTTGTAGGCCTTACAATTTATTATATTGGTTTACATAATAAAGAAATTACTTATCCTCGTGTACTCCTTACTAAATTAACAACTAATATCTTAGCTAATATCTTATTGAACTCATTATGGAGTGCTATCCTATTCTCTAAAGGATATTATTATTACTTAGCGCGTTCATTCTTTAAAAATATTATCTTATGTCCACTTGAAGCTTTATTATTTTATCTCTTCTATAAAGCTTTAAAGCCTCTTCTAGATAAACAAATAACTGCTAAAAAATAACCTTTTAAGGTTATTTTTATTATGTAATCCCTTACATTTAAAAAACACTGGAATTATATAAATAAAAGCCTTAAAATAAGTTGCACGAAAGTGCACATAGCCTCATTTAAGAAAGGACACGTCAAATGAAATGGATTCAAATGTTTGATTGGATAAATGGTGCTTTGTTTATTTTATTAACAATTTTATACTTTTATCAATCAATCTATATCGTCATCGGCCTGCTGAATAAAAAGAAAGATAAAAGCATTACCGCTGATAAAAATCTCCGTTATGCCATTATGATTAGTGCCAGAAACGAAGGAAATGTTATCGGTGAATTGCTTGATTCATTACTTCAGCAAAATTATCCAAAAGAAAACTATGACATATTTGTCTTAGCTGACAACAGTGAAGATAACACCTATCAGACTGCCATCGAAAAAGGTGTTCATGCTTACCGTCGCTTCAATCTTGATAAAGTTGGTAAAGGCTATGCCTTAAATGATCTCTATTGGTCAATTCAAAGAGATTATGGTGATATCTATGATGGATATCTCGTATTCGATGCTGACAATATCGTAGATCCTGATTTCTTAAAAGAAATGAACAATACTTTCCATACTGGAAAATATGACGCTCTTACAAGTTACCGCAATTCAAAAAATTTCTGTGCCAACTGGTTAACTTATGGTTATTCTGTATGGTTCTTACATGAAGCAAGACTTGTCAATGCTGCAAGATTTGACCTCGGCACAACATGTATGATTTCTGGAACTGGTTTCTTGGTTTCAGGAAAACTTATGAAAGAAAATGGTGGATGGCCATATCACTTACTTACTGAAGATATTGAATTCTCGGTAAATTGTGCTCTTAAAGGTAAAAAGATTGGTTATTGTAATAAAGCTGTTCTCTATGATGAACAGCCTGAAGAATTCTCACAGTCTTGGAAACAACGTTTACGTTGGTCTAAAGGTTTCTTCCAAATTAATGCTAAATATGGTAAAGACCTCGCAACTGGTGTTCTTAAAAAAGGAAATAACCGTTTTGGAATCTATGATGTCATTATGACAGTAGCTCCATGCACCTTACTTACTATCGCTCTTATTATTATTTCTGGTTTTGCTGCTTTTGCATCATGTACCATGCCCTTACATACTGCTCACTTAATTCAAGATCGTATGCGTGAATTCATCATGGTAAATATTGGTGTTTATTACTTGCTGTTCTTCATGATGGCTCTTATTACTGTTTTATCCGAATGGAACAATATTAAAGCTACATCATTTGAAAAAGTTAAATACTTACCTTTGTTCCCATTATTCTTATTCTCATATGTTCCAATTACTATTGTTGCATTATTTAAGCCAGTACAGTGGACACCTATTTCACATCATACGACAACTGAATTAAGTAAAACTACTAAACGCGCAATCTGACTTCGTTAATAACGAAGTCTTTTTTTATCTAAAAATAAAAAGCGATTAGTCAAAGAATGACCAACCGCAATAAATATATAAAAGATAGACGATTAAACCATTAAAGCCAAGCATATTGAAGAAATTCTTGAGTTGCGGAATCATAATATATCCCATTTCCCATACCACAAAGAAAATCATAATAAAGGAAATAAATACTTTTCTAACCCAAGTTTCATATCGTTTATGTTTAGCGATATTAAGTGATAAACCAAAGCAGAATAATAATATTGCTCTAATAAGTACTAAGATTATTAATCCTAATTGGCCTGTTAAATAACCTGTTAAATAGCGTAAGAATAAGGCTAATGCAAGCATTATTCCTACTGGAATAAAGAAGTTATTAAGCGTTCTCATCTTCAGCTGCACGAACAGAGCGTAAATGCTTACGACGTTCGAGATTTGTTAAATAACGTTTACGAATGCGAATGAAATGAGGGGTAACTTCTACTAGTTCATCATCATTGATAAATTCAAGAGCTTCTTCAAGAGAGAAAATCTTAGCAGGAACAAGTTTCATTGCTTCATCGTTACCAGTAGATCTAACTGCTGTCATTTTCTTATTCTTTAAAGGGTTAACTTCGATATCTTGGTTTTTACTTGATACACCAACAATCATACCTTCATAAACTTCATCCTGTGGAGATACAAATAATTGTCCACGATCTTGAATATTCCATAAAGCATATGTCATACATTTACCAGTATCAGTAGAAATAAGAGCACCATTTTCTCTTTCAGGAACCTCACCAATATATGGAGCATATTCAATAAAACGTCTTACAAGGATACCTTCGCCCTTAGTAGTATTGATAAATTCTGAGCGGAAACCTAAAAGAGCACGTGTAGCTGCATGATAGATAATCTTGGTATAACTACCTTCATCTTGAATATCAATCATTTGGCCTTTACGTAAATTAAGCATATTGATGACAGAACCACTATAATCATTAGGTACTGATGCAACAACTTCTTCAATAGGTTCACATAATTTGCCTTCAATACGTTTAAAGATAACTTCCGGTCTTGATACACCTACTTCATATCCTTCACGGCGCATATTTTCAAGAAGGACAGAAAGGTGTAATTCACCACGTCCTGAAACTTTGAAAGTATCAGTAGTTTCAGTATCTTCAACACGTAAACCAACGTTAACTTCAAGTTCTTTTTCAAGACGCTCACGAATGTTACGTGAAGTTACATATTTACCATCTTTACCTTGGAATGGTGAAGTATTAACCATGAAGTTCATCGACATTGTAGGCTCTTCAATAGTAATTTGTGGCATTGGTAAAATGCCTGCATCACCAACAGTATCACCAATCTCAATGTTGTCGATACCACTAATTAATACAATATCACCACACTGTGCTTCGCTAATGGTTGTCTTCTTTAAACCTTGATAGTTATAAAGATTAACAACTTTACGATTTTCTTTCTTACCAAGGTTATTTACAACTGTATAGTTAGTATTAGCCTTAATAATACCGCCATATATTCTGCCAATACCAATACGGCCGATATAATCATCATATGCTAAAGCTGATACCTGCATCTTAGCTGGTTCACCTGTTAAATCAGGATATGGTTCAGTATGTTTAATAATAGTTTCAAATAATGGTGCAATATCAGTATTTGTATCATCAATACTATAACGAACAATGCCTTCTCTTGCGATACCATAAAGAATAGGGAAATCAAGCTGTTCTTCATTAGCATCAAGATCTAAGAATAAATCATATACTTCATCAATTACTTCATCAGGTCTTGCATCACGTTTATCAATCTTATTGATTAAAAGAATTGGACGTAAACCCTGTTCAAGTGATTTCTTTAATACGAAACGAGTCTGAGGCATTGGTCCTTCAGCTGAGTCAACTAAAAGAATAACAGTATCAACTGTCTTAATAATACGTTCTACTTCTGATGAGAAATCAGCATGACCTGGAGTATCTACGATATTAATCTTATAGTCCTTATATCTTACAGAACAGTTTTTAGAATAAATCGTAATTCCTCTTTCACGTTCTAAATCGTTAGAGTCCATAACGCGTTCTTCCACTTCTTCATGTGCTCCAAAAACATGTGACTGTGATAAGAAAGCGTCGACTAGTGTACTTTTTCCGGCATCGACATGGGCGATTACCGCTACGTTAATCATCTTCTCAAATTTCATATTTTTTATTATATTCATGTTGACATGCGTTTACAAGTTGTATATCATAAATAGTGCAGTGCACCAATGGCGGAATTGGTAGACGCGCACGCTTGAGGGGCGTGTGGGGCGACTCGTGCAAGTTCAAATCTTGTTTGGTGCACCATTAATTAAACATTAACCGTAATTATACGGTTTTTATTTTATCTAAATCTAATAATTTATCTAAAATAAAACCTTCAGCCTTAAACTGAAGGTTATTTATTATTCAATTGAAGAGATGATTAATTCAGCTGCATCATCGCTCATTGCAAAGTCAGATACTAAGGTATATGCAAAGCCATCTTTAACAAAACTAATATTAGATACGCCTTCATCTCCTTTAAGAGTTACGCTTAAGCCATTAATTTCAACAACTCTTTCATTTTCATAAATATTAGGATCATCATTTAAAGTCTTAATATCAATCTGATCTGAAATTCTTAAACGAACTCCAAGCGTAGAATCAGCTTCTGTATAAACTACTTCTACTACTGTTGGATTATGTTCAATACGATATCCTCTTTTAACAAGACCATCTAACATCTTTGATGGTTCTTCAAATGGTCTACCGAGAGCTTCATTAGCTTCTGCCTTATTATGAAGTTTATTTGTTTCTTCTTCATTTACTTTACGTGCATAAATAGAACTTGCAACAAGAGCTGCTCCGATAGCAGTAGCTGCACTAGCGACAACAAACTTAGCAATTTTTCCCATGTTTATACCTCCTATTAAAGTTTAACATGTTTATCTATTTACATCATACAACGAAAAAGGATGCCTTAATAGACATCCTTTTTAATACTATTTCATATAAACAATAAAAGGAATTAAAAGTTCATCCTCACACATTCCTGCATGCTGACCTTTAAATTTAAAACTTTCGCCTTCTTCTTTATAAGAAAGACAAAGATCACTTTTAGCTATTGCTAAATAATCGCCAATAAATTCTATTAAACGTGGATGATTAACTTTATCACCGAATAGTTTAGTATCCAATACTTCTTTTTGACTTAGTAATACATAATCATCTTCAAATTCATTAATGAATTTAGTTCTGAATTCTTCTCTTTTATCTTCCTTAATATAGAAAGCCATAGCGCGTGGCTCAACTGCTGGTCGATGAAGGAAATATTCTTTATATTCACTATTAGCTAAATTGTAGTTACGATGAATGTCAACTTGACCATGATCAGCAATCACAATAAGCATTGTATCTTCATTTAAACCATCTTTTAGCTTCTCTAGATTATCATTGATATCTAATAAGCATTGATCAGCTTCTAAAGCTGAAGGGCCTACTTTATGCATTAAAGAATCATACTTATCCCAATAAGCATAGATGAAATCATATTCATCACTATTAGAATAAGATAATAATCTTCCACACATTTCTTTAAAACTATCACAACCATTTTCGCGCCATGATGGATAAAGATTATAAGCTTTAATGCCTTTCTTATTCAATTCATCAACGATTTCAGTAACAGGTAATAATTTCTTTACAAAATCTTTACCATAATCAATACCACTATATAAACCTTTACCAAAGAAAGGTATGACTTCATCATCTACTTCTTTAAAATACATTGACCAGCCAAGCCAAGCATTTTCACATGGTGCTTTGCCATTTAAGATAGCAGTAGTAGCAGCAGTAGTAGTTGGTGGAAAGACTGTTTGTGTCTTATATAACATATATTTATTCACAAAAGCATCTTTATCGAGTTTTCTTGAAACAAGATTAGCTCCCATACCATCTACTAACATCAAGAATACTTTTTTAGGCTTCTTATTGTTTAAGATTTGTTTGAATCTAACTTCATCTTCATATGAAGAAGCTAAACCATAATATGAGCGTAAAGCAGCTATTGAAGAAAGAATTGATTCTTCATAGTGGACAAACATTATTTACCCATGTCCTTTAAGAATGCTTTATAAGCTAAATATGCTTCATAAATATCAGCTTTTGATGATAACTCATAGCAAGAATGCATATTTAATACAGCAATACCAGCATCAATAACATCCATATTAAGACCAGCAAGAATATAAGCGATAGTTCCGCCTCCGCCAACATCTACTTTACCAAGTTCAGCAGTCTGGAAGATGATGCCATTATCATCTAAGCAACGACGAAGCTCAGCAATATATTCAGCATTAGCATCGTTACAACCACCTTTACCTCTAGAACCAGTATATTTATTAAAGACAATACCTTTACCTAAATAAGCAGCATTCTTTGGCTCAAATACTTGTGGATAGTTAGTATCAAAACCTGCTGAAACATCACTTGATAACATCTTAGAATTACGGAAGCAGTGACGTAAAGCAAGTGGAGAAAGATTTCCCGCTTTAACAAGTAATTCAGCAACAGCATCTTCAAAGAATCTTGAAGCCATACCAGTATTACCAACGGAACCAATTTCTTCTTTATCTACAAGAATGCAACAAGAAGTTCTTTCTGGTTTTTCAATTTCTAAAATAGCCATTAATGATGTATAAGCACAAATCTTATCATCCTGACCATAAGCCATAACCATTGAGCGATCCAAACCATAGTCTCTAGCTTTACCAGCAGGAACAATTTCAAGTTCAGCAGATACAAAATCGGCTTCTTCCATGCCATATTTTTCTTTTAATAAAGCTAAGATATTAGCCTTAACTGGTTCTTTTTCATCTTCTTTTTCAAATGATGGAATAGAGCCAACAGTTACATTGAGATCTTCACCTTCAACTACTGTTGCGCCAGATTTTTTCATCTGATCACCAGCTAAGTGAATTAAAAGGTCTGTAATACCAACTACTGGATCATCATCTTTTTCACCAATGCAAACTTCAACTGTCTGGCCATTTTTAAGGCATACAACACCATGTAAAGCCATTGGTTGAGCAACCCACTGATATTTTTTAATTCCACCATAATAATGAGTATCAAGTAAACAGATACCATTATCTTCATAGAGTGGATTTTGTTTAATATCAATACGTGGTGAATCAACGTGAGCACCAAGGATATTTAAACCTTCTTCGATATCCTTTTCACCAATTACAAATAAACAAAGTGATTTACCACGATTGTTGATATATACTTTGTCACCTGCTTTTACTTCTTTAACAGTATCAAGGTTTTTATAACCATATTTTTCTGCTAAAGCGATTGAATTAGTTACCTGTTCTCTTTCGGTTTTAGCGGAAGTGATGAAAGATTTATATCCTTCAGCGAAATCCATGATAGGCTTGTAGCTATCTTTATATTTTTCCCAAACTGTTTTCATAAAATCTCCTTTTCTATTAATCTATTATATAGCAATTATCGATAAATGATTTTATATACAATTACTAAAATGATTACTGGTAATACTGGCAATATAGCCAATAATCTTTTAGCACTCTTATTGACCATCACTGGACTTAAAGCTTGACTTGGATTATTGACATTAAAGAATACTTCAATACTTTCAATATTATTAGCTTGTGGAACGTTAATAACATATTCTTTATCTTCATAAATGAAATGATATTCATTATCAGCTACACGTTTAGCTTTAGTGATCCCACCATTTAAAGCATATCGGCGCATTTGAGCACTTTTAGATGAAACATTGTTGAAATAAAAAATAAAGAGTTCGATAAAAATCACAATAGCAGTAATAATAATCATGATTTTATCTTGCGAATTTAAAGACATTTTTACCTCCTAAAATAAAAAGCACGACTGGCGTGCTTAATAGATAAATGGCGCAGACTACAGGATTCGAACCTGTGGTACGCTTTTGGCGTACGCTACCTTTCCAAGATAGTTGTTTCAACCACTCACACAAGTCTGCTTATCGATATGGCGCGCCCAGTAGGAATCGAACCTACACTCTTCAGAATCGGAATCTGACGCTCTATCCATTGAACCATGGGCGCCTAATTACTACTTCCGATTCCTCCTGTACGGATATTAGTTACTTCTTCTTCGATAGCTAAATAATAAGCTTTAAAGATACCTTGAGTAACTCTTTCTCCCTTTAAAAGAGTGACATCTTGTTTTCCTCGGTTCCATAACGCAATTAAAATATGTCCTTCATTAGTAGCATAATAATAATCAGCATCAATAATACCAACCGTATTAGCTAATATTAAATTCTTTTTAATACCTAATGATGAGCGTGGATAGATTTCTAACACGAAACCGCTATCTATTTTAGCACGAATACCACTAGGTATGACAAGCATTTCCTCTGATTTAATAGTAATATCACGAGTTAAAGTAAAATCATATCCAGCACTATCAACTGTACTTCTATAAGGTAAAATAATATTTTGATATTCAAGTTCTACTTCTTCTTCGCTAGTATTAGGAAATAATTTCTTGATATCAGCAAAAAATTGTTTATAAGATACTTTTTCAAATTTAGCAATTGTCTTATTCATAAAACCATTCTAACATATCACTACTTTTTTGTTGAAAGAGGTAATAAAATACCACCAACAGCATTGCCTAATGTAATAATAAATAATCTAATTAAAGCATTCATATCAAGCATATTAGCAAGTGCATAATAAGCCATATCAGCAATACTATGTTCAAAACCAGCTAAGATAAAAGTCATAACACAAAGAAACAAAATAAATGGATTAGTTGTTTTCTTATAGCCATCAACAGCAGCATACATTAATAGTCCACAGAAAATGCCTAAAACAAATAAAGATAATAAATTATCAGCATTCTTAATTTCACATAATGTACTAGCCTTACTTATAAGATTTAACCTTGTTGAAGAAATAGCTAAAGCAGATCCTAAAACACCTAAAAAGTTACCGAGCCATACAATAATTAAGAAAGATATATATTCTAAAGGTTTATCACTATTTACAATATAGCCAACTTTACCAGTATAAAGATTTAAAGCTTGACTACAAATGGTATATAGACCAGTAGAAAAAAGAAAAGCTCCAACAATACGATTTTCCACATTAAGGAAAACAATAGCACCAATACAAATCGCAACACCAGCCATCACAGCTTTAATAAAATCATTTACCATCTTTTTCATACACAAAATACTATCATAAGCTCTTTAAATACCGACATCTTTCTTTTAAACAAAAGATAGCTTTTGTCTATTCACTAATTTTTTTAAAATTTTTTATAAAAAGTATTGCCAAGACTAATTTACTATGGTAATATTTAAAAGCACTGAAATTGAGCGTGAAGAAGTACTCAAGAGGTCGAAGAGGTGCCCCTGCTAAGGGCATAGGTCGGGAAACCGGCGCGAGGGTTCAAATCCCTCCTTCTTCGCCATTTAGATGCAGATGTAGTTCAATGGTAGAACGCCACCTTGCCAAGGTGGACACGAGGGTTCAATTCCCTTCATCTGCTCCATGGTGCATTGGTGTAGCGGTTAACATGCCTCCCTGTCACGGAGGAGATCACGGGTTCGATTCCCGTATGCACCGCCATCTAAACATTAAAGCCACTAATAAGTGGCTTTTTTTATATTTATTATCTTGTTTCGACAAGTATCACACAAATAATGGACGCCTAAACGTCCATTTTAATTCTTTCTATTTCTTTGCTTACAACAATCAGTCTTAAATCTTCACGATTTCTAACACATGTTTGTAAGGTTAATAAATGATCATTCAAATCAAAATCAACCCCACTATCAATAAAACTAAAGCCACCATTATTACTAACAGCTCTTACAATAGCTTCTTTATAATCATTAAGATATTCTTCCCCTCTTAATCTAAAATCATTTAGATAATATTGCATGTCATCTTCTGTGTAATAATATCCATCTTCATCAATTACTAAAGGTACAAAATATACTGCTGATATTTCATATTTTCGAATTTCATCTTTTAAAAGCAATTCAAGAAATTTATGCTTATTAAACGCTTCTTCATCTAATAATTGATGAAGCGGGGTAAACATTTCTTTTCCTAAAGGATCTAGAGAAGGATAAACATAATGTCCATATAAAGTAATATTATAAGAATCGATATTACATTCACTATCCATAAAAACACTGCCTTCTTCTTTGTATTTCCCACTTATCCAATCTCTTCTTAAATATTTAAGATTATCAATAGCTTGCACAAATGGTAGATTAATTAAACCTGATTCAAATCTAATATTTCCTGCATAATCATGATTTAATTCATAGTTTTTAAGAAATTCTTCTTTACTCCAATTATAATCAATTGCCTTAATTTCTTGTTTCTTCTCTATAGGCTCAATATTTAGCTTAAACCTATAAAAAAGAAGACAAGATATAAGCATCAATAATAATGTAATAATCTTTGTCTTCTTTTTAATATTCAATTAATTACCTCTGATGTAATAAGTATAGTACTCATCATATGTGAGTCCACTATCATAGACATCCTTAGCAATTTCCCCAACATAGCGATAATGCCATGCTTCATAAACATATCCTGTTACATCTTCTTTATCTTTAGGATAACGAATAATAAAACCATATTTATAAGCATTTTCTGCTAACCATGTTGCTTCATTACTTTTCTCGAATGTAGCGAAATCGGTATATGGTGTAAGGATATCAACCGTTAATCCTGTCTGATGATCTGAAAATCCAGGTCTAGCACTATAAGTATCAGCTTTCTCTTTACCATCGCTTTTCTCATATGAGCCATAAAGATTTACTTGTTTAATATAAGAGCGATAAGCACTAGTAATTCTTAAATTCATACCATCTTTTAAAGCTGCTTCATACATCTTAATATAAGCATCATATGCGACCCGTCTTAATTTAGTATTAATACCATATTTAGGATCTATATCTACTAAATCACTAGGCTCATATTTTTCATCAAAATGATAATGTTTATTAATCTGTACTTTCTCTTCTTTACTTAAATCGGTTAATTCAACTTGTTCATAAGGAATAAGATCACGATCTGCATTAACATATTCTACTCTTTTACGAATATCATCTATTTTGGTATTTAAATAGCGTTCTGTGCGTGACAAGAGGTAGTAAGGGTCATTTACCAGTGATAATAATAAAGACGCTGTATCATCGTTTAAAAAGCCTTTATTCACAAGAGGAATAGTATAATCACCAAAGTCTTTATAGAACTTAAGATAAGTAGCTAAATTATCCTCGAAGAAACTTGGCTTAGTTACAAGCTCTAATCCCTCTTTAGGATAATCACCACTTTTAAAACGATTGATTGTATCTTCTCTTAAAGTCTTTAATATGAGTATTTCTTCTTCACTAAAACCAGGATATTTATATTTATCAATTGTTTGATTAGTATCGCATCCTGTGCATAAGAAAAGTAATACCAAAGAAAAGATAAGTTTATATAGCCTTTTCATCATTTAAGCGCGACAGCAGCAACTGGTAAAACGGCCATTAAAATCATAATAAGAGCAAGAAGTGCTACAACACTCTTTTGAAACTTTTTAGTTTTACTCTTTTTACTCATGGCAAGCAGCCTCTAAAGCTATCTTAATCATTGATGTAAAGCTTGTTTGTCTTTCTTCAGCTGTTGTTTCTTCTTTAGTTACAAAAGAATCAGAAATAGTTAAAAGACATGCTGCATTCTTGCCCAATACTTTCGCATTGTGGAAGAGGGCAAAGCTTTCCATTTCAACACCTAAGCAACCCTTTTCAAGTAAATCAGCAATATAGTCTTCATTACCTTCACGATAGAAAACATCTGATGAATGAATGCAACCTTCATGTAATTCAATATTTAATTCTTTAGCAGCTTCAATAATACTCTTATCTAATTCTTCACTAGGATAAGTATAAGGTTCATCATATCCTGATTGGGTTTTAGCGAACGTTGATTCACTATATGCTTTTGTAACAAGTACTACATCATAAAGATTTACTTCTTTAGAATATGCTCCTGCTGAACCAATACGAATGATATTATCAACACCATATTGTGAATATAGTTCATAAGAATAAATGCCAATACTTGGCATACCCATACCAGAACCCATTACTGATACTTTTTTACCTTTATAAGTGCCAGTATAGCCATACATACCACGTACCGCATTGAATTGTCTAGGGTTTTCTAAGAATGTTTCAGCGATAAATTTTGCACGAAGTGGATCTCCAGGCATTAAAACGGTTTTAGCGATTTCACCAAATTCTGCTTGATTGTGAGCTGTTGCCATAATTATTTACCTCCGTAATTTTTTAAAATGTTGGTATCGAATGTGAAGATTTTCTTTTCTTTTTCGCGTTGTCTTTTAATCGCAAGACGAATTAATTCATCGCATTCTTTATCAAAGCCAATGCCCTTTTCTTGCCATAAATAGAATGCAAGTGAGCCAGGGATGGAATTGATTTCATTAACATAGACTTTGTTGTCATTTTCATCAATCATAAAGTCAATTCTTGTTACCCCTTGAGCATTGAGTGCTTTAAAACTCTTTAAAGCTAATTCTTCGATTGTTTCCTGCTGCAATGGGGTAATATCGGCAGGAACTTTACGATCTAGAGAAGCCATGCCTTTAGAACCGGTAGTCTTTAATGGTTTAACTTTATTGCATTTACCATTCTTACCACCATTCTCATATTTTTCTTTAAAACTTAAGAAAGATCCTTTATGCATTACTTCTTCGATTGCTGAAGTTTGAGCTTTAGATGCATCACCCATGACAGAACAGTTACATTCTTTAAGACTTACAATCATTTTTTCAACAATTACTTTAAAGTCATAATGTAAAGCTTCTTCAACTTTTGATTCAAATTCTTCTTCTGTTCTAATAGCTTCAATACCGATTGAAGAGCCTAAATTAGCAGGTTTAACAATTAATGGATAGCCCATTTCTTTCGCTCTTTTTTTATATTCGTCTTTAAGACTTTCAAAATCAGAGCCATATACCGTAAAGAAAGGAGTGATAGGAATATTATTGAAAGCTAGAATTTCTTTCATTATTTCCTTATCTTGACCAACCGCTGAGCCCAATACATTAGATGATGTATATGGAATATCCATCATTTCCATCATGCCTTGTAAAGTTCCATCTTCGCCACCTGTTCCATGCATCACTAAGAATGCGACATCAATTGCGATATCTTTTTTCTTAAATAATCCACTATCAGCCGGACGAAGAAGACAACTCTTGCCCTCTTTAATCATATGGACGCGTGTTAAAGAAGCACATAATTGTTTCAAATCATGATAATTAGTTAAATCGAATAATTTATCGCCGGTATAGAAATCTTTATCTCGTGAGATATATACCGGAACTACTTCATATTTATTACGATCTAGCACATGCATTGCCTGATTAGCTGAAATACAACTAACCTCATGTTCAGTGGACTGGCCACCAAAAAATACACCAACTTTGTACATATAAATTTCCTCTATTCTTCTTTAAAATTCTAGCAGAATCACTTTAAGAATGCATCTGGCAAATCATTCTCAATGAGTATCGCATCTTGATAAGAATAATGGGTATAGACATAAGTGAATGCTTCTTTGGTGTTGGCTACAAGATGAATATTAGCTTCATTAAAGCCTGTTTCTTTAAGCCCTTCAAGAATAGCTGCTTTTTCAAGTTCGCCAACTAGAATGACTTCATCAGCTTTACCTATCATCTGCCTTCCAAATTCTTTATTGGCTTCAAATTCCATTTTTCCTAAATCAACTAATCCTGGAGTAATTAATATACGTTTACCTTCCATTTTAGCTAAAACTTCTAATGATTCTCTAGCCGATACTGGATTAGAGTTAAAAGCATTATCAATAAATAAGAAACCATTAATATTCTTCTTTTCAAGACGATGTTCAACCGGTCTTACTTCTTTTAAATAACGCTGTGTTTCTTCAACTGTAATGCCTAAAGTTAAAGCTGATGCAATAGCTAATAAAGCATTCATAACATTATTTTCGCCTAATAATTTAGTTTGGTATTTATACTCTACACCATCAATCACAGCCACAAAATGTGAGCCATCTTTATCAAAAGTGATATCTTTACCAACAATATCAGCATCAGTATTATTAATGCCTACTCTAACAATCTTACAAGTGTTCTTGATAACATAATCTGCGATATATTTATTATCAACATTAATAATGCCAACACCATCTTTAGGCAATAATTCAATCTCTTGCATCTTTTCAAAGATGATATTATCAAGCGATTTAAAGGTATTTAAATGTTGCGGACCAATAGATGTTACAACGCCAATTTCTGGTTTGACAAATTTCATTAAATAAGTAATTTCACCAACATGATCTGCACCCATCTCGCATACAAATACTTCATGAATTGGTTTAAGCATTTCTCTTATCGTGCGTGTAATACCCATTGGAGTATTATATGAAGCCGGAGTCATTAAAGTATAATAATGTTCACTTAATAAATCATTAATAATATTTTTAGTTGAGGTCTTACCAAAAGATCCAGTAATACCAATTTTCTTTAAGAAAGGCATACTAGCTAAAATCTTACGTGCTTCATTCTCATATCTCTTTTTAATAGCTTCTTCGATTGGTTTAGTAATAAGAGCCAAAGGATAGATTAATAGATATGGCGAAATTAAAATCGTTAAAGCTCTAAATGACAAAGGTAGCATGATAGTGAACAGATAAATTAATAATTCTAATAAAAGATAGATGACAATTTGTCTTTTAACTCTGCCCGTATAAACTAACGGTTTAGCATAATCTTGTTTCTTTTCATCTAAATAGTTATATAAACCATATCCAAAACAGGTAATTAGCACTAACAGTAATTCGATATTTTTAAAAATTAAAGCTAGTATTAAGAGTAATATTGGTAAAGCTAAAGTTAATAATTGTCTTTTTAAATTATGATTAAGCCATTCAGTATAACGATAAAATTCATAACGATTTTGTTGAAAGATATGTAAAGCTCTTTTTGAAGCGATTAAAATCATCCAAGTAAATAAAAGCAATATTCCTAATTGTTTAATTATATTCATCTTTCAAAAAGGCCTCCAATACCATATTAAAACGTTGTGCTTGATGGAAATAAGCATAATGGTCATCGCCTTCAAATACCACAAGAGTAGCATTAGGCATTAATTTCTCCATCATCTCTCCTTTGGCTAAAGGTGTTGCTTCATCATTAGTACCAAAGACTAATAAAGTCTCTGTTTTAATATCTTTTAAAAATGGCGTTACATCATCATTAACAACTTTAACTAATGTTTCTCTTTTAATACCACTTGCGTTGCGATAGTCTTCACTACCAACTTTATCTTGCATCGCTGCTAGTTGTTTCTTAAATATTGGCAAAGATAAGACTTTCTTGCCCAACTTATAACTATAAGTCTTTAAATACCACTTAAGGCCTCTTTTATCTCTAATACCAGCAGCACCAGTTAAAACCATACGATTAACCGGATATTTAAAAGCATAGTGTAAAGCGATGCGACAGCCAAAAGAATGACCAATTAAAATCGGCTCTTCAATTCCTTCTTTAATAATGAAAGCTCTTAAGAATTCACTATAATCTTCAACACTATAAGCTCTTTTTGGCTCATCACTTTCGCCAAATCCCGGTAAATCAAGATTATATACCACAAAATGAAGACTTAAGAAGTTTTCAATAGCCTCCATCATGATTCTATTTTGTCCCCAACCATGTAAGAGGATTACATCTTTTCCTTTATCGCCACTTTTAGTGAAATTTAATTTAATATCATTTATTAATTCGATCATATCGTTTCTCTTTCTTTTTCATGGTCTTTGAAGGATATATTCTAAAGACGACACCATCGTTTGTATTACCACCTGTCACAACATATCCATAGGCTTCTGTCGCTCTTTTAACAATTGATAAGCCAAGGCCAAAGTTGCCACCAGTTCCTTTTTCATAAGGCTTGAATAGCTTATCAATACGATCTTGTGGCATTTGTTCACCATCATTATAAATTTCTAGTAAATTCTTACGTAAACGTATCTTGACATAACTTTTAGAATAACGTAAAGCATTATCTAATAAATTTTCAACCACAATTCGCCAAGCTTCTTCTTCCCCTTTAAAAGAAACACCATCTTTTAAATCCGTTTCAAGCTTAATTTCAGGACGTAATACCTGAACACTTATTAGTGCTTCTTTAATAATTGGCACCATTGGTAATTGTTTAGCTTCACTGGCAGTATCACTTAAGTAACAAAATTTATTAAAAGTGATTAAGCTATATACTTTCTTTTCTAAACGTGTAGCACTATTGATAATAACATCAACTGATTTTTCTAAAGTATCATAAGGATAAATACCATCTTTAATTGATTCACCATAAGATTTAATAGTTGCAATTGGTGTTTTTAAGTCATGAGAAATATTTTGAATCATTTCTTCTCTAATTGATTGTTGACGTGATACTTCTTCTTGCATATCAACAATTGCTTCTGCTACTTCACCAATTTCATCACCACGCTCAATATTTAAAGAAACATTCTCTCCAAGTCTTATTGAGTCAATATAGTGTTTAATCTGGTCTAGAGGTCTAATTAATGTTAAAACCCAAATAGCCATCAATAAGAAAAGAAAAGATATCATCATAACAGTAATTACGACAACACTATCTAATAAAGTATTTTTAAAATTATTACGATAAGTTTCTGAAATAATTGATATTAGTAAATAACGATTATTACTTGATTTAGATACGGAGTAAATAATAGGTGCTGAAAAAGAATCTTTGATTTTGCCATCTTTAGTACCATTTTCAAAATCTTTTTCTTGTTTAACAATTCTTTGGGCAGTAATGGTTCCAGTATTAATGAATTCTTTTGTCTCAATGTCATAAAGGTAATGATAAACATTACCATCATTAATATCTCTTTGATTATAGCGAAAGTAGCTCTCTTGTGAACGATGCAAATATGTATACATCTGCTTTTCAACGAAGCTATCGATATTATAAGAAAGAGTAGTAGCTGAAAACAAGACAAATAAAGCTACTACCGAGAATGCGATAACAGCGAATTGTTGAACCAAAGAAAAACTTTTAATCCAAATACTAATTCTTTTCATCCTAAACGATATCCATAACCATAAATGGTTCTAATTGTAATATTAGGCAATTTACGACGCAAACGTCTTAAAGTGTCATCTACAACACGATCACTTCCTTCAAAATCAGATCCCCAAACCTGAGTTAAGATTTGATCACGCAAGAAAGCACGACCTCTATTTTTAACAAATAACATCAATAAATCAAATTCTTTAGTTGTTAAATCTAAAGGTTTATTGTCACTATAAACAATACGCTCATTTTCATCAATTTCATAACCATCAACTTCAATTCTTGAGCTTTCAGTATAAACACGACGCATAATATTATTAATGCGTAAAACTAATTCTTTTGGTGAAAAAGGTTTAGTAATATAATCATCAGAACCTTTTTCAAGACCAATAATACGATCAAAGTCTTTATCACGAGCGCTCATAAATACAACAGGAATATTATGATTACGCTCTTTAATTTCATCTAAGAGGTCAAAACCACTCTTATCATCCAACATGATATCTAAAATCCATAAATCACAAGGATCCTCAAGATGAGCATAAGCTTCATCAAATGTAAGATAAGAATTAACTAAATAACCTTCTTTTTCAAGATAACGTTTAACTAATTCATTAAGATCCTTTTCATCTTCTACAATATTTATAATTCTTTTCATATTCTTATTTTAACACAAAAGAAAAACTGCCTTCTCTAAGAAGACAGTAAACTATGCGACATAGCCTTTTTCTTTAATAAGATCTATTACTTCTTGATTATATTTATGACAAAGCTCTAAATTCTCTGCTTCTGTCATAACTCTAATTAGTGGCTCAGTGCCAGATGGGCGAACTAAGATGCGACCATTACTAGCTAAAAGCTTTTCAATTTCAGCAATCTTATTATTAATATCAATATCTTTTAAAACTACATTCTTATCAATAACTTTAATATTTAATAATTCTTGTGGATAAATAATAACATCAGAACATAATTCATCAATTGATTTATTTTTAACTAACATTACCTCTAAAACATTTAGTGCTGTTTTAACACCATCGCCAAAATATCCGCTATATGAATTGATAATATGGCCAGATTGTTCGCCACCTATCATATAGTCTTTAAGGCGCATATCTTCAACAACATTCTTATCACCAACAGAAACAATATCATAGCCAATAGAAGCACGATCAAGAGCCTTCTTTAAGCCAATATTACTCATTACTGTTGCAACAACACTATTGCCTTTTAAAGCATCTAAACTCTTGAGATAACAAGCTAAGATATAAATAATCTTATCACCATCAATTAAATCACCTTGAGCATCTAACGCTAAAACACGATCCGCATCGCCATCAAAAGCAAAACCAATATCATAATGTCCTTTTGAGATTCCTTCTTTTAAAGATTCAAGATGTGTTGAGCCACAACCAAAGTTAATATTGGTTCCATTTGGCTCTTCATTAATTACTGTGATATTAGCATGCAACTTTTCAAATATTTTGCGCGCTGTAAAACTTGCACCACCATTGCATAAATCTAAAAGAATATTTAATGATGATAAGTCGCTTGGATATTTTTCACAAATCCAATCAACATAATGATCAACACCTTCTTGGTAATTATAAATATGACCAATATTATCTCTTTGAGCTTTTTCTAACTCAAATAAATGATCCATATAATCTTCAATTGGAGCTTCCATATCATCTTTAATCTTTAAACCATCAGTACCAAAGATTTTAATACCATTGTCATAATATGGGTTATGACTAGCTGAAATCATAACACCACAATCGAAATCTTCATGTGCCACAAGACATGCAAGACATGGGGTAGTGGTGAAACCTAAAAGATAAGCATCACCACCCATTTCTGTAATGCCACATGATAAGGCACTTTCAACCATATCACTAGATAAACGAGTATCTTTACCAATCAAGATACGTCCTTTACCATTTTTATCGAAATATGACCCAAGGTATTGCCCAATACGATAAGCCATTTCAGCTGTTAATACTTTATTAGCTTCTCCACGAACACCATCTGTTCCAAAATATCTACCCATAATTACTCCTATCCATTAGCTACTAAAGTAATATGAATACTTGTAGTATCTAAAGCACAATTAACATATGCATTACCCTTATATTCAACTTGTAAAGGTAAATCGTAAGAACCTGTTTCTAATCCTTTAACATCAATAAAGACTGTAATATCACTAGCTTGGATAGCAGCGATATTGTTTTCAGTTCCGCTTACTGTAACACTTACAGAAGTCATAGAAATTTCACTAGCTCCATAACCATTATCATTGTTGCGATATACAATTGGAATATTTTCGATTGTACGTTTAACAGTAGAACCTAAATGAATCTTAAGGCTAACACTACTTACATCACTTGATGAAACGCCACCAGGCAAGGTTAGAGGTATAGTTATTTCACCATCTGAAATCAATGATGAAGCATTTAAGGTAACTGGTAATTCACTGATTGTTGAAAGAACACTCTCAGGTGCATAAATAACAGCGCTCTGATGATCCATTTGAATAGAATCGATTGAAATACCATCAGGTACATTACCATTGATATTTAAAGTAATTGGAACCGCTTTATGAGGCGATGATAAAGAAACACTTACTTCAACAGTTTGTGGATCTATTTCAGCATTTACTACCTGTCCTAAACTATTATAAGCAACAAGAGGAGCGCTTATTGTAAAGTCACTTGTCTGTCCTTTAACATCAATTAAAGCTTTAACCATCGCAATAGAATCAAGTGTATCTTGTGATGCACGAATATTTACACTTGTTGTATTACCTTTAAATGAAGGCTCAGAAAGAATGAAACGTGAATCAAGTAAATTAGTATTGATATAGTCATAACTCAATGCGAATTGAGCTGTTGTTTTACGTTTAAGAGTGATTTGAGTTTCACTTGGTGTCACAATAGCATTAACATTGCTGCCATAACCACTAGCTTTAAGAGGAACAGAATGCGTACCTTCGGTATAACCTTCAAGGTCAATAACACACATACCGCTCTTTGATGCTGCTGAGTTAACACTTGCTGCATCACCTGTTATAACAACCTGACAACTTGTTGGTGCACCACTAATTTCAAATGTTTCATCATTATAACGAGCACTGACAGTAACATTGTTTAAAGTCTTAGCATTTGTGATTGTTTTAGTTAAGGCATTAGTGTCAGAATCGTAATTAACAGAAAGATAGAGGAAACAAGCCATAATCAAAGATACTAAGCCTAAATGCTTTTGAGAGAAGAATAATTTATCAATCAAAGAAGACATGAAGCGTAAGAAACGGAATAAACTAGCTTCAAAGTTTTCATATCCTACAGTTACTCTTTTCGATTGATTAGCAATTCGCTTGGCAATCTCTAATTTCTCTCCTGGATCTTGAGTATTTTTATTCTTTGCCATGAGAATCGCCTCCTTTACTATTTGCGGTATTATCCCTGATAGCTATTACTTCTTCTTTATTATCAGGAACTTCTATTACCTTAGATTCGATAGGCCCATGTTGCTTCTCGTATTTTAAACGATTATTAACTGGTGTCTTCATATCGAAACCTTCTTTTTTCTTTTCGGCCTTTTTCTCTTCTTTCTTTTCAGCTTTCTTATCACGAGTAAAGAAACGAGAGAAGATATTGCTACCATCACCCTCTTTTTCTTTTTCAATTACAAATTCAGGAGCATCGTTGATAAGCAAAGAGTTACGTTGTCTACTTTGTTTACGAATTTCAATTTCATCATTGCAAATAACACGACGTAAATAATCTCTAAGCTGTTTTTCATCAACCGGGAAAATCTTGCCTTTTTCAGCAATTGAAATAGCAGATGTTTCTTCTGATACAACAATTGTTAAACAATCGCTTACTTCTGAAATTCCTAAGGCTGCACGATGTCTTGCACCATATTTAGAAGATAGGGCAGCGCTGGTTGGTGGGAAATAGGCACTAGCACATGCAATCTTATCACCTTGAATAATGACTGCACCATCATGAAGTGGCGTTGTAGTCATAAAAATAGATGATAATAATTCTTTACTAACACGGGCATTAACTTCAATTCCAGTATGAACATAATCTTGTAAAGATTGACTTTGTTCAATTGAAATAAGAGCTCCTACCCCTTGTTTTGATAAAGCGATAACTGCATCAAATACCTCTTCAACTAACTGTTCTCTTTCGTTACTTAATAAGGTTGAAATCGATGAAAAAGCATTGGTTTTACCAATCTTTTCAAGTAATCCTCTAATTTCTGGCTGGAAAATAATAATAGCAGCTAAAAATCCCCAGTTAATAAATAAATCTGAGAAATAAACAACAGTCATAAGACCAAATAGTTTCGCAAAACCATTGATCAATAAAATAAAGACAATACCTTTGAATATTTGAATTGTTCGCGCATTATTGCGGACAAAACGAATCGCATAATAAAGCACAAACCACATTATTCCAATATCGAAAATTATACGTGAAATTGACCAAATACTTTGTAAGGTCAGGCTAATATTGTAATCTGGCATAATCACCCTCCCACGGGAGTAATTATAACACACTATCACATTGTGATATATTTCTGGAAAAAGGTTTTTAGTTCTTTTAATATAGATAATATGAATGAAAATATTGTTAAAACCGACTGGAACGGGAAAGAAATATGGTTAGTTAAAACAGCTCATGTTTCTAAAAACTCTTTAGAAGATGCCCAAAATACTTTAAATGAAGTAAAACCTGATGCGGTATGCATTGAACTTGATGAAGAAAGATATGATTCAATGACCGCTAGTGATTGTTGGGAAAATACAGATATTACCCAAATAATTAAAGAGAATAAAACTGGTTTACTTTTAGTAAATACCATCTTAGCTTCTTTCCAAAAAAGAATGGCTGATAAATTAGATACTAATGCTGGCGGTGAAATGAAAGCTGGTATTGAATATGCCAAAGACAATAATATCCCTTTAGTTCTAGCAGATCGTAATGTTAAAAATACTTTTTCACGCATTTGGAATAGCTTGTCATTATTTGAAAAAGCTAAATTATTAACATCTATTATCTTTTCCATCTTTGATAATGAAGAGATATCAGAAGAAGACTTAGAAACTTTAAAAGAAGCTGATGCGCTTGAAGCGGCTTTAGCTGAAGTTGGTAAAACCTTTCCTAAGGTTAAAGAAATCTTAGTCGATGAAAGGGATGCTTATCTTTCTTATAAGATAAAAAATGCTCCAGGAAATAGAATTGTCGCTATTATTGGTGCTGCACATTGTAATGGTATTCTTAATGATTTTAAAAACGATTATGATTTAAAAGAATTAGAAAAAGTGCCGCCTAAAAGCAAAACAGCTAGCTATCTTAAATGGTTATTGCCAATATTGCTTATCTTAATTGTTGGATATACTTTATTTATTAACTATGATCTAGCTCTAAAACAATTATCTTCTTGGCTTATCTGGAATAGTTCCTTAGCAGCTTTAGCAGCTCTATTGTGTGGTGCTCATATTCAAACGATTATTATTTCTTTCTTAATGGCTCCTCTTACCTCTTTATCACCAATCTTAGCTGTTGGTTGGTTTGCTGGATTAAGCGAAGCTAAAATCGATTCACCTAAAGTAAAAGACTTTGAAAATATTGCCTATGATATCACTACTTTTAAAGGCTTCCGTCATAATAAAGTCATGAAGATTTTAATGGTTGTTATTATGACTAACCTCTTCTCAACAATTGGTACCTTTATATCAGGAATAGATATTTTAGCGACATTTATTGGTATCTTCAAATAAAAAGTGAACCTTTTAAGTTTATTCAACTTTAAAAGGTTCACTTACATATTGGTTTTCTTATTAAATTCTTGTTTTTTGTGATTATGAATTACTATCAACCAACAATCGATAATAATCATATTGCAAGATATTTTTAGCAATTATATAACTATTATTAACTTTTTCATTTATAAGCTTTATATAGTCACTACTTCCTTCACCAATAAATTCTCTTTTCTTATAGCTATAAGAGCCTTTATCACTAATCCAAGAATGATCTGCAAAAATCACTAATCCTTCATCACTAGATAAAATATCTTTACCATTAAATAATCTCGAATCATAGCTAATGCCAAATAAATTTAATACCGTTGGTAAAACATCAATCGTACTACATGGTTTATTAATGCTCTGATGTTTGAGTGTGCTACTATAAATAATTAAATTATTTTTATATAAACTAAATTGGTCTAATTCTTGATGTGCTAATTCATTCATTTGGTAATCTTCCATGAAATAAGGATGATGATCTGCAGCTAATACAATAACTGTATCATCAAGTATTCCTTTAGCTTCTAAAGCTTCTAATAAGCTAGTCATTGCTTTTTCAAGTTCTAGATTAGCAGCGATATAGCTTTTAACAGTTGTTGAATAATCTAAACCTTTAACAGTTTCATAATTTCTTTTGGCCATTTCATGATAAGTTCCCCATTTGCCATGACCTGAAACAGTCGCATAATAAACCATGAATTTTGAATCATTAAGATAATCATCTAAAGTTACCTTAATCATCTCATCATCAGAAGCAGGAAAGATACTACAATTCATTCTCTTTTCTAAGCCATTACCGCAACCAATATAATTATCAAAACCTTCAGCTTTTAAATAATTATCACGCCCTTGATAACTATATAAGTGGTTATGATATGCATAAGTCTGATAATTTAAAGACTTAAATAAAGTAGCTAAGCCATAAGGAAAATAATTGGTATTAGTATTCCATTTACTATTAAGAGTACTTAAATTAGGTAATAAAGCTGTTAATAAAGAAAACTCACCACCAATAGTTGAGAGATTAGTTGGCGAATAATAATTAGTAAAATCAAAACCTTCATGAATCATCTTATAAAGAGTTGGTGTAAGTTCTTCATTTACCATATAACCATCAAATGATTCAGCCATAATATAGATTAAATTCTTATCTTTAAAAATGCCTGTATAATCATTAGTATAAGTTGGTTTTTGATTATTAAAATAATCATTCATCGCCATAATAGTATTATTATTACTATTAATTTTATTGATGTCATATACAAGTTGAGGACTATAACTTGTGACAGTTTCCTTTTCAACCTCTATTTCATTATTGATAACTTCTTCTTGGCCCAATAATTTCTTAATTATTTCTAAATTAGCCGAATGATAAATACCAAAATTTTCAATATTTAATTCATTACTATTTCTTTTAAAGTACAAATCATAACTATTACTATTTAAAGTGCCTAAAAAGAATATATAAATTGTAACTAGTTCTAATAAATAACGATAATCAAATTCATTTGAAATTTTGTTCTTTAAAATTAAGCCAATGATAAAAGGTATAAATATCAAAATGATTAATAAGATATTCTCAAGAAGAATTTCTTCACTAGCTTTTAAGAAACCACCACTAGTGAATTGTTTATACATTTCAATTGATTCTAAAGAAATACTAATTCCAAAGATCTTTCTAACCATTGATGCAGCTAAATAATAACTACATAAGATGAAATTAAAATTATGAAAAAAGATATGCTTAATTTTAATTGGCAATAAATTAGTAAATAGGCCTAGTATTAAAGCCCCAAGAATTAAACCTAATAAATAATTCAACAAATTATTAGTTAAAGAAATATCGGCAATATAGCGATATATATTCTCTTCATAAAAAATAAATAAAAAATAAAAAAGATAATTAAACACAATAAAATTATAAGACTCATTATCTTTTAGATAAAGAAAAAGGTCTTCTTTAAAAGACCTTAATTCATGAATCGTGGTGTTTCTTCTTTATAAATTTGATTATTTTCTAAATATATTCTTGTAACACGATCACTAATTGAAGTTAAAATTTCATAAGTTATTGTATTGTTTGCTTTAGCGACTTCATTAAGTGAAATATGTTCGCCAAAGATTTCTACTTCTTCATTTTCTTGATAAGGTTTTAAAGTATGAATCATCATTTGATCCATACAAATAGAACCTACAATTTTAGCTCTTTCACCAGCAATATAGACATCATTATTAGTATAACGGCGTAATAAGCCATCGGCATAACCAATAGGAAGAGTTATGATATATCCTTCGCCATCTGATATATAATGACCACCATATGATATAGCTTCATCTTTTAATACTTTTTTACAATTGATAACTTTTGTCTTTAAACTTAAGGATGGCAATAAATAATTATCGATTGAGCTATATCCCCATAAACCTAAGCCACTTCTTGCATGAGTTGAAATATCATCATCAAAATTAAGTGAAGCATCAGTATTGGATGCATGAATATATTTAAAAGGATAATTAAGACTTAAGACACAGTTTTTAAAACGCTCATATTGTATTTTTGTAAAAAATTCATCAAGTTCATCACTTTTGGCATAATGAGTCATAATTCCGTTAACTTCAGCATGTCTTAATAAAAGTGAAGATAATACCTCTTTAGCTTCCTCTGGTTTTAAACCAATGCGGCGCATACCAGTATCAATCTTTAAATGAATTTTAATGCCACTTAAATCTGCAGTATGTTCAAAACTATTTTTATTCACCGTAAGAATTGTTAAATCATTATCTTTAATGATAGGTAAATCTTTTTCATCAACATAGCCTAAAATTAATAATTCTTCATTGATGCCATGTTTTCTTAAATGCAAGGCTTCATCAAGTGAAGAAACAGCAAAGAATTTAATTCCTACTTTCTTTAAAATGTGAGCAGCTTCAATATCACCAACCCCATAAGCATTAGCTTTAATAACAGCAATCATCTCTTTACCACTTTTAAGAGCTAACTTAGAAACATTATTTAAAACTGCATCGGTATTTACCGTCAAATATGTAGGTCTATACATCTTTATGCCTCTTTTCTTAATACATATGATATCACTAAAAAGAAGAGAAGCTGAATTATCAATTTTTTTAAAAAATATCTAAAAAAATATTGACGAAATAAATAAAGCTATGTTATTGTATATAAGCCTTGTGGCACATCTGGAGGTTTAGCTCAGTTGGGAGAGCATCTGCCTTACAAGCAGAGGGTCAGCGGTTCGAGTCCGTTAACCTCCACCATGCCGACATAGCTCAATTGGTAGAGCAACTGATTTGTAATCAGTAGGTTACGGGTTCAAGTCCTGTTGTCGGCACCATTTTTTTGTTGGAGAGGTAGCGAAGTGGCTAAACGCGGGTGACTGTAAATCATCTCCCTCCGGGTTCGGCAGTTCGAATCTGTCCCTCTCCACCACTTTTTGGGATGTAGCCAAGCGGTAAGGCAACAGACTTTGACTCTGTCATCTCGCTGGTTCGAGTCCAGCCATCCCAGCCATTATAAAATAAACTGTCCCGGTAGCTCAGGTGGTAGAGCAACTGACTTTTAATCAGTGGGTCAGCGGTTCGATTCCGCTTCGGGACACCACTGTTGCGGATGTAGTTCAATGGTAGAACTTCAGCCTTCCAAGCTGACTACGTGGGTTCGATTCCCATCATCCGCTCCAGAAGATATAACCTCATGCATTGCATGAGTTTTTTTATATTTATAAGACTCTTGAGGTCCTTATGAACATTGAAACAGAAATCTTTAATAGATATAGTGCTTCCCAGAAACAACTATTAAACTATGGTTTTATCCCTTTGGATAATAGCTATTATTTTGAAAAGAACATCTTAGACAATAGTTTTAAAATCGTTGTGGAATATAAAGACAACACTATCAATGCTAAAGTAATTGACTTAGCTTTTAATGACGAATATATCAATTTTAGAAATGACACTATTGGTGAATTTAACCATCAAATCAAAACAATCTTAATTGATCTCTTACTTGATATTAGAGATAAGTGTTTTAAGGAAGAGCCTTTTATCTACCCACAAACTAATTTTATTAATAATTATCTTGTTAGTACTTTTAGCAACCATATTTTCCCTTTTACTAAACATCCTAACTTTGCAGTATATAAAAAGGGTAATAAATGGTTTGTAACCATCAATGATATTCCTTTAAATAAACTCACAAATAATAGTGATAATAAAATCATTGAAGCTATGAATATTAAAATAAATCCTAATAATCGCCATGAATTATTAAAGATTGATGGAATTTATCCAGCTTATCATATGAATAAAAATCATTGGCTTTCTGTAACACTTGATAATCGTATTAGTAATTCAGAACTTATTAAATTAATAAATCAAAGCTATGAACTGGTTAAATAACTATATTTTTATACTTATTTCTTTAATTAAGCTATTATTAATATATGAAAAGAATATCTAACCCATTTCGCCAAATAGCCAATCGTATTGGCATCTTCTTGATTATTCTACTTACTGAATTAATTATCTTTGGAGTATCTTTTGTCTATCTTAAGACTAATTTCATCTGGATAGAATCGTTACTTCATATCATTGGTATTTTAATAATTTTAGGTATCATACGTACCTCTAAACACTTATCCAGTGATTTAATGCTTATAATCTTGATTGCTTTATTCCCGGTTGGTGGTACTTTAGTCTTTGCAATTTTATTCTTGTCACTCTTTTTCTCAGCAACCGCTAAAAGTTTAGTGATTGAAGCAAAAGTCATGAAACAATCATTATACCAAGATGAGAAAGTAATAAAGAAATTAAATGATAGCTATCCTAATTTACGTGGTGATTTCTATTATCTTTATAAAAGTGAAGGTTTCTCCTTCTATGAGAACGATTCCTTTGATTACTACCCATTAGGTGATGATGGTTTCCCAATCATGTTGGAGGAATTAAAGAAAGCCAAGAAATTCATTCTTCTTGAATATTTCATCATTGAAGAAGGTGTTATGTGGGATCAAATCTTAGCCATTCTTAAAGAAAAAGCCGAAGAGGGTGTCGATATTAGATTATTATATGATGATTTGGGCTCTTTATTTACCCTTCCTTTAACATATGAAGCTAAACTTAATAGTTATGGTATTAAAGCTTATGCCTTTAACCGTGTTAACCCTTTCTTATCATTAATTATGAATCATCGTGATCATCGTAAAATTATGGTTATTGATGGCAAAGTGGCTTTCTCTGGCGGTATTAACTTAGCCGATGAATATATCAATGCGATTGCTAAACATGGACATTGGAAAGACAATATCATCAGAGTTAAAGGCAAAGCTGTTGATTCCTTTACTAAGATTTTCTTTTCAACCTATACCGCCGTTAGTCAACGAAGTGAAAATATTACTCCATTTCTTAATCACTATGAAGAAAGTGATATCAAAGATGGCTATATTTGCCCATATGCTAGTACACCACTAGATGATGAAAAGACTGGTCAAAACGTCTATCTTAATATTCTTAATGGTGCTAAAGATTATGTTTATATTATGACGCCATACCTGATTATCGATACTGATATGATAAATACTTTATTATTAGCTGTTAAAAGAGGGGTTAAGGTTTGTATCTTGACTCCTGGAATACCTGATAAGAAAACAGTGTATCGTGTAACTAGATCTTATTATCGCCAATTAATACAAGGTGGTGTAGAAGTATATGAATATACACCGGGATTTGTTCATGCAAAAGTATTTGTCTCAGATGATAAGGTGGCTACAGTTGGTACTATCAATCTTGATTATCGCTCTTTATATCTCCACTTTGAAAATGGTGTCTATCTTGTAGGTTCTAAGAAAGTAATGGATATTAAAAAAGACTTCTTAGATACAATCAAGAAGTCTTCTAAAGTAAATCAATCAGAACTTAAACAAAATTTCTTCTTAGATTTATATGATGATTTATTAAGAATCTTTGCCCCAATGTTTTAGCCTGCTGAATCTTTATCAGCAGGTTTTTTATTGCCGATATTAGCAACAATTAAGGCTGACATCATTAATGCTGAACCAATAATTTCATTAGGTTTTAAAACTTGATTTAAAAGTAAAAAACCACCAACAGCTGAGAAAAACGATTCCATGCATAAAGAAAGCGATGCGATTGTTGGATCTAAGCCATCTTGGCCAATAATTTGTAAAGTATAAGCAAAACCGCCTGATAAAATACCGCTATATAGCAACGCTGGAGCAGCGCTAGCGATATCTTGAATTGTATATGACTCTCTTAATGAGAAAATAAAAGCTAAGATAATTGACACAATTGATTGAGTAAATGATAAACGTACACCATCAACCCTACAACCAAACTTATTAATTGCTAAAATCTGAATCGCAAAGCTAGTAGCTGCCAGCAACATCATAATTTCACCAAAACCAAAAGAAGCATCTTTCACAAGACACATCGCATATAATCCAAATACTGATAATAAAACCGCAAACCATAATCTTTTAGACATTCCTCGATTAAAGATACAAGACATAAGTGGAACTAATATGACATAAAGGGCTGAAATAAATCCCGCTTTGGCGCTTGACGTATAAGCAATACCAATTTGTTGGAAAGCAGAACCAGAGAATAAAGCTGTCCCACATATTACACCAGCCAATAATAATTCTTTATGATTATATTTTCTTAAATCAAGACCATAATGATTCTTAACACGACGGTCATGGAAGAAAATGATTGGCAAAATAGTAAATGATGATAATATGCCACGATACATCAAGAAACTAAATGGCGGAAGATGGTCCGCTCCCACTCTTTGGGCCACAAAGCCAAAACCCCAGATAAGAGCCACTGACAAAAGAATGAATGTTTGCGTAATCGTTTTTTTGTTGTACATAAAGATATTATACAAGAAGAAAAAAGGCCTATAAAGGCCTTTAATCAATCACAGGTTCTACTTTATCAATGAATGGTAAATCTTGAAGTTTATCTTCACTTCCTAAAATAGCACAAATACTATTATCAATAATCTCTTCTACAATCGGATATAAAGCTCTAATATCTTCGACTTGACAATTAATGATAGCTTTACGTATGATATCAAATTCTTCTTTAGTAGTTCCATTTAAATAACGAATATTATAGTTAATACCCTTACGCTTATTAGATAATGGCTCATCAAAAGCATTCATTGTACCAATTACATATTGACGCATAACATTCTCGTCAACATCAAATTTTTCAACAAAATCTTTAGTTTCTTTAAATACTTTAAAGCTATTTTCAATCTGCGGATCACGATATGTTGTGAAAATGCCAACACCACTCTTGGCAAATGATACACCAGCACCATACGCTCCACCTAAAACTCTAATATTTTGCCATAGATAATTAGTATTTAAGATTTGTGCTAAGACTAAAAGATGCCCTCTAGTTTTAGCATCCACCGGTTTAAATTTACCTGCAAGAGAACAATAATTGACTTGTGTATTATAGCTTAAACCAAGATTAATCATATCTCTTGTGCCAATCTTAATTTCTTCTTTTTTCTTTCCCTCTTCAAAAGAAGAAATAAGTTCTTTAAGCATTGGATCTTGAGAATCTTTACCAGTGTAGAAAAGAATTAAATTATTTTTAGTAAAAATTCTTTTACTAAGGCTATCTAAATCATTTAATAACTCATCAACTAATTCATCATAATTATCAAGAAGTTTACTTATATAACGATAAAAATCATTACCACTTAATAATGAATTCATATAAATTGTTTCTGATATACAAGAACCTGCTTTCTCTCTAACAACGGCATCTCCACGATAAGCAATCATGTTTTTGGCAATTGATAAACGCTCTTGTAGTAGTTCTTTAAGATGCTCTTTATCTTTATAAAGAGTATTTTGGGTTATTTCTAAAATAAGTCTTAAAACATTTTTACTCTCTTCTTTGAAATAACGTGCACCTACAACAAATGCTGCTTTAGAATCTTGATTTTCTTTACGATATACTTCAAAGTCAGAGTTAATACCACCTGTTTTATTACCAACTTCTTTATTTAAAGCATCATATGAATAATTTAAAGTATCCATATTGCCAAACAACATTTCAATAATGCCAATCTTTAAATATTCCTCTTTAGTAAAAGATGATAAATCAAAACATAAATGAATATAAGAAATATCATTGCAATATAAATCGTTGCTGATAAATTTAATACCATCAATATCGCTTACTGTTGTAGGATAAGTATCTTCATAGTCCTTTAATTCCTCTCTTTTAAGAAGAGGAATACAAGCTAAATCTTCAGCAGTATCTTCTTCTTCACGATATTTATTTAAAGTAATAAATTCTTCTTCAAGCTTCTTTAATTCATCTTCATTTAAGTTAGCTAAACGCTCATTTTCTTTATCTTTAAGCTTTTCATCATTGTCACTTAATAAAGTAGTTGAAGGACTTAAGATAATCTTGGCACTATTTGTTGAAACTAATAGCTCATCAATCATCTTCATTAAACAACCATTTTTAACATCTTCTTTAAATTCATCAAAGATAGCCATTGTCTCAAGTTCGCTTAAAACATTATCTTCATGATATAGAAGCTTTTTAAGTAGGCTTAAGGTATGTGATAAGCCTTTAGGTGTACGACCATAATCAGCTTCTTTTAAGCTATATTCAATAGTATGAATAGTTGATGTCACAAGTTCTTCATCTAAGCCTTTTTCTTTAAGATTATTTAAAGTATCATAAATAGTTTTAAAGAAGAGTTCTTCATTATCCTTCTTCGCTTTTCTTAAGACAATGCTGTAAGAAGGATATTTGGATGAATCTTCAAGCCAAGATGATACTTCTTCACCAATCTTTAAATCTAATAAAGCTCTTTTAATAGCACCGGAATTAGCTTCTACAAGCACTCCATCAAGTAAAGCGATAGCCAATAATCTTTTGATATTATGATCATCAAAACGCCATGCGAGGGTATAAATCTCATTATTATCTAAATCTTCATCTTGTGATGGATATTCACCTCTATATTGTTGAACTTCATCAAAATCAGCTTCTTCTGCATAGCTTGTTTCTTCTGCTTTTTCAAAATGTGAATATACTCTATCTTCTAAATAAGTTAATCTTTCATTCATATCCTGATTGCCATATAAGATAATAATGGAGTTTGCAGGATTATAATGAGCTTTATAGAAGTCTTTTAATTCTTCATAACTTAAATCAACAATATCTGAAGGTACACCACCCGATACATAAGCCTTGGTATTCGGACATAAAGTCTTATTGATCGCATTACTTAAAGCGAAATCGGCTGTTGCTGCTTCGCCTTTCATTTCATTAAAAACAACACCATTAAAATGATAGCCGTCTTCTTCTTTTTCGTAATGCCAACCTTCTTGCATAAAGATTTCTTTCTTTTCCATCACTAAAGGGAAGAAAGTGGCATCAAGATAAACATCCATTAATGTTTTAAAATCTTGATCATTTAATGAAGCTACTGGATATAACGTAAATTCATCATAAGTCATCGCATTTAAGAAAGTATTTAAAGAGCCTTTCATTAATTGGACAAAAGGATCTTTTAAAGGATACTTCTTACTTCCTTCAAGTACTGAATGTTCTAAAATGTGAGGTATACCTTTAGAATTATTTACTGGCGTTCGAAAGCCAATTGTAATAGTTTTGTTAGGATCATCACATTTTAAGGTAACAACTATTGCACCTGTTTCATTATGCTTATAAATGCTAGCTGTTCCTTGAATATCATTTACTTCTCTTGATTCAATTAGGGTATAAGACATACAATTCTCCTTTATTCAATAATTATAAACAAAAAAGGAAATACCTAAATGATATTTCCTAATTTTAATTATTTTGAAATCTTTCTAGCGTTTACAAATCCCTCAATATCATCATCGATATTATTCTGCATTAATATTTCTAAATTTCTTTCAAGAACAGCAGCATCTTCCTTCATTTCATTATCAATCCAATCAAAAATCATTCCTTCAAAAGCATATTTATAGAAACGAGTAATAAAGGTTAAATCTTCATCTGCTATTGGACGATTATTAATACCTGCTCTAATATACATTAATATTAATGATTCAATCTCTTTATCAAATAGATTAGCGATTTCATTGCGTCCTAAAGAATGTACTGCATTAAGGAGAATTTGTTTTTGTTCCTTAAGATTATCCAAGAATAAACTGAGCCCCTTCTGCCATCTTTTCTCTTCAGAGAAGGATTTTAAAGAAGCATGAACATCCGATTCAACAGTCCAGCGTAACAGATCATAAATATCTTCAAAGTGATAATAGAAAGTCATACGGCTGATATTACAACCATTAGCGATATCGCTGATTGTTATTTTATGGAATGGTTTATATTCCATAAGTTCACGAAAACTCTCTGCAATCATGCTTTTCTTTTTATCTTCTGCCATTTATTTATCCCCTTTTCCTCGCTCATTTTCTCACAAGATGGTAAAAGTTACAAATCTTGTTATTATAAAATTATGAAAATTTTATTAAGTTTATTCTTTTTAATTTGTTTAAGCTCTTGTGGCAATAATAGCTTCAAGAGTTATTATTTAGCTCCTATTAAAGATATCAACAACCAGATGGTGATGCTACTAAATACCGATATTAAAGTTATTACCGATAATCCCAATGTTGTAGATAAAGCTCAAGAAATTATTACTACTTATCATCGTTATTTAGATCCTAGTCATAATTATCAAGATATCAATAACCTTAAGACATTAAATGATAATTACAACAATACCATTGATAGCTCAGCTATTCTTAATGACGCCTTAAAGACAAGCTTTGAATATAGCACTATTAGTAAAGGCTATTTTAATCCTAGTATTGGCAGCTTATCTTCACTTTATAAAGACTATTACGATGGTTTAACCCATTTAGATCCAAATCAAGAAAAGATTAATGAAGCTTTAAATTGCGAAATAAAATATCAAGATCTGAATACTTATATAGCTATCAATAATACCAATATTACTTTTAATAAATTAAATACATGTCATCAAGAAGTCATTATTGATTTAGGTGGTTTTAGTAAAGGCTATATATTAAATAAAGTTAAAGAAGCAATTAAAGATGAATCATATCTTATTTCTACTTCATCATCTATCATTGCTCATCATAAAGATAATAAAGATTATGATATTACAATTACTTATCTCAATGAGCCTATCTTAACTATTAAAAAAGATAATTTCGCTTTATCCTCATCATCTGATGAGCAGAGATATTACTTTAATGAAGATAATAGAAGAAATCATATTCTTAACCCCTATACCGGTACTAATACTAATGATTATAAAAGCATTACTTTAATAGCTGATCAAAATGCCGGATTATTAGATGCTTTAAGTACAGCATTCTATAATATGCCTTTAGAAGATATTAAAAATATTATTAATAAATTAAAAGATGAATTAATTATCGATTATATTATCTTAGATAAAGATAACAACTTACATATTACATCTAATTTAAAGCCTCATATAAGTGCTATAAACAAAAGTTATAACTTAATAGAAGAATAATACTAAAGCATTAAAAAAGAAGCTTATTAAGCTTCTTTTGTTTCGTTATCTTCAATGTAACGAATAACAATATGACGATCTTTACCTTCACCTATTGAGTTAGTGGCAATATGTTTAAAGTCACCTAAGCATTGATGAATAATTTTACGCTCATCATTAGGCATTGGATCTAAAGATGCATCAATATGTGTTCTACTTACTTCTTTAGCTACTTTAATGGCAACTGATTTAAGTTTACGATAACGATCTTCACGATAGTTATTAACATCAACAGTTACTTTAAAACGACTACGAATCTTTTCACTGCTGAATTCAGTATTGATTGCAGATCTTAAAACCATATTGATAGCTCTTAAAGTCTGTCCACCGCGGCCAATAATAACAGCATTATTATCAGAATCTAAAACAACGCGGAAACCTTCATTGTCAACAAATATTTCAATTGATGTTGGAAGATTTAAATCCGTGAAATAGGATCCTAAATAATCAAAGATAAATTCTTTAATATCAGCATTACTAAAACCTTCAATCGTTACAGTATTACCAATACCAAAAAGATGCTTTTCTTCACTTATAACAGCATAAGTGAAATCTTTTCTTTCACAATTCTCTTCTTTTAAAGCATTTAAAAGAGCTTCTTCTTCATTTTTACCAGTAAAATATCTCATCTTACTTTTCTTTCTTAGCTACAAAGGAATCAACTAAAACGCTCTTACCAATCATGATAAGTGAAGAAATCAAATAATAGAATGACATAGCTGTTGGCCAGTTAAGCATAATGAAACCGATGAAGATAGGCATAATAAACATTGTTGTCTGCATTGTGGCATTTTCTTCAGCTTTAACATAACGTTTATAATGCTTTTCAGCTTCCATCTTAGCTCTTCTCTCACTTAACCACATAGGTACTCTCATAGCAACAATCTGAGCACCAATCATCATTAAGAAGATGACGAATTGTCCATAAGATCCTGTAGCTACAGCCTGCAATGGAGTAATAGATAATTGCATACCTAAGAAAGTACCAGTAGCAACATAGCTAGATCTCTGAACTGCATAGTACATGGCAATAAGTAATGGGAATTGTACAAAAGTTACAAGCAATGATCCAAGTGGATTAATGCCGGCATTAGCATATAAGCTCTGAATTTCGCTTGCTTGACGCATTTGTGAATTCTTATCTGTACGTCCTTCATATTTCTTCTGAATGCGAGCAATATCAGATTGCAACATTTGCATCTTTTGCTGAGAAACATTCTGCTTCCATGTGAATAAAAGAAGAATAGCATTAATTGTTAAAGATACAATAAGGATTGCTGCAGCAACACTTGTCTTAGGTACTAAGAAATTAATGCATTTAGCAAGTGGGAATACTAAGATGGCTGAGAAGAATCCTTCATTGTCCATCATGTATTTAAATGTTGTGGAATCAGTAATCTGAATGATCTTTCCTTCAGCATCGGTAGGCATTGAACATCCTGACATAAGAAATAATAATCCTACGATGCTTAAGAAGAGGAGTAGTTTCTTTTTATTCATGTGACACCTCGCGAATATACTCATTAATTTTACCTGTTTTAAGGCTCTTTTCCAATAGTTTTTTATTGTCGGCATAGTCAGCATCCATAAATGGTTTTCTTACAATCACAACAATATCTAAAGGATAAGTATCTAAATCAATACTTTCTTTAATCATCATTCTTAATTGTCTTTTGATTTTATTACGAACAACCGCATTACCCAATTTCTTAGATACAGAAATGCCTGCGCGAGCATGTTGCATTTGCTTCTTACGCCAATAAATAATAAAGGTGCCGCAAGACATAGAATGTTTTTCTTTGATGAGTGAAGAGAATTCTTCATTCTTTTTAATACGATATTCTTTTTTCATAAGCAAGTAATAAAAAAAGTCACTATGTGACTTTTTATGCCGATAAGACCTTTCTACCTTTTGCGCGACGTCTAGCGAGAACTTTGCGTCCGCCAACTGTCTTCATGCGGGCTCTGAAGCCACAGGTGTTCTGGTGTTTTCTCTTGCTCGGCTGATACGTTCTTTTCATACAGCTACACCTCTTTTTCTAATATTGAGCAATACCTACATAATAATAAAAGAAGGTATAGTAATTTGTCAAGCACGCGATTTTTCTTTTATTTGTTTATTTATTTCTTTGGAAATATAAATAGCAGCAGAACCAATATCAAGAGTTATACCCTCTTTTGTTTCAACAGTTCTTCTTGTGCCCAATAATGCAATACGACTATAATCTACAGCTTCTAAATCTTTTAATACTAAATTAATACGCAATAAAGAACCGGTGGTGGTAATGATATTATCAAAGCCTCCGACAGCTTGATATAAACTGTTGAGGAATTGTTTCTTTTTACCACTTTGTAATAAATCATATGATAGGTAATGATAATAGATATAAGTAATTATAAAGGCAAATATAGCTAGTCCTAAGCCAAGTAAAGCAATACCAATAACAGTATCATATAACATCGGATCTCTTAAGTTGATAATGTAGTCAGGGAAGGAACCCGGCAAAGCATACATCGTACTACTTCCACTATATGAGAAACCTAAGAATAGTGATAATTTGGTTGTTAAAGCGAAGATACCAATGGTCATCAAAATATAGATGAATAGTAATAAAGGCGCTGTAAATAGTAAGAAATATTCTAAAGGTAAAGGATTACCACAAAGAATTGATGAAATAGTTAAAACAAGAAATAGCGGTACTTTTCGAGCACGATCTTTTTTATCTGTAATTGATACAAATAAAGCTAAATAGATAGCAGGTATCACAAAGATATTAAGAATGTAATAAGGTGTAATAAAACAGCCACATCCTACAAAAGTATTGGTAACACCTTTTGCATTACGTAAATAGTTCCAGATATTAACATCACCTAAGATTGTTTGTCCTGATAAAGTTTGATAAGAACCGCCAAGGGCGCTAAACCAGAATGGTGAGCGAATTAAATCTGGCATACCCATTATCATCATGATGATATCTAAAGCACCATAAATTGCCAAATTAAGAGGATCATTAATTGATTTGCCGATTGTTTTAATTACTTCATTAAAAAATAGATATGCAAAAGGATAAAGATAAGCTGAAATAAAGCCCAAAAGTGAACATCCAACAACGACATAAATAAAGCCGGCTGTATTTTTAGATACAAAGTTTAAAAGGGAATAACTTGAGCGATTACGTGACTTGATATAAGCAAAACGAGTAATGAAGCCAACCGCTAAAATACCAAATAATCCTGTATTTAAAGGATATCTAATTCCTGTTGAACTTATTGGAAAGCTAGAAGCATCAAAACTAATATCAATTATTGTAGCGTAAGCTTCATTTGGATAGGTACCAACAGTAAAAACCATCATCACTACAAGATAACTTACATATCCTACAAGTGCCATTGCGATCGGAGCACCGCTATTAGCTCTTTTAGCAACATATTCGCTTAAAAAGAATAAAGGCAATAGTTTAAGTAATGTTTCTCCTGTTTTTAAAGCTACTTCTGATACTAAAATTAAAAAATTATTATTAAAAGTATAGAAAATATTAACATTATCATTTTGAATAATATAACCAAATGAAAGTAATAATATAGCGAAATAAAGAATTCTAATCGGCAATTTAGCTGTATCGTAAAGTTTATACCATCTCTTCATATTCCTTAGTATATAATGAAATTATGGCAAATTCTACTATTGAAAAGGAAGCAAAGATGTTGCTTACCGAAGAAGAGTTTAAGGCCTTGATTACCAAAAAGCCTTTTAAACTAATATCACAAGATAATTATTACTTTATGGATGATGATAACCATATGTTTCGTTTTAGAAAAATTAAAAATGGACCATTAATTTTTAATCATAAAGAAAAAATTAATGGTATTACTTATGAATATGAAAAAGAGGTTGAAGATGCTTCTTTAGATAATCCTTATATCAAAGATGTACTAAAAGAATATAATATTGCTGATTTTAAATATATTGGTACCCTTCATACCGATCGCTATCTATTTAAAGCAGATAAAGGTGAAATCTGTCTTGATAAGAATCTTTATAACAATCATTTAGATTATGAATTTGAATATGAATTATATAATCCAGAAGATGAATTTGATGAGGGCATTTCTTTTTTAAAAGAAATTAATCTTGATTATAAACGTAATGGTAGAGGCAAATTTAGACGCTTTTTAAACACTTTAGAAAAGCAATAATAGCTCTTGTTAGATAACAGTTGGAGACGTATCGAAGTGGTTATAACGAGCCTGACTCGAATTTTGCAAACTCCGCCTTGAACTGTGCATCTCTTTCGTTTCCAAAGTAGTTTGCACCTACATCGCCGAGAATTATTATTGTATCATTTTAGTTGGTTGAAAACGCATACAGAAGGTTACGATTTCAAGTTTTGAACCGTGAATATCACCTGTATAGTAAATCAATATTTATCACCAATCGTATTATAATAATGCCAAACTTAAAAGAAGAAAGCCATAAAATAAGAGAATAACTGTCACCCGTCATTCTCTTAATTTATTTCATCTGCGAGGCAAAGACAGCTTCACTTTCCGTTTGCCTCCTTTTTTAAATTTTTAGAAAGGTTTGTAAAAACGTAATTGTACTCAGTATATTTCGAGTAGGGCTTTCTCTCGACTTTTTCACTAGCTTCGGTGTTAACAAGCACTAGTTCGTTTACAAACATAGAATTCTTGGGTTGCATATAATGATTATCTACAAAATCAAAATTACTGCTGTACATTTCAGACTTGTCATCAAAACAATCGATACAGTAATAAATATCGAACCCACTTATATACTC
>CAKUWO010000005.1 GCA_934699415.1 uncultured Erysipelotrichaceae bacterium | reverse complement strand
TACCTCCTGTAAATTAATTATGACAAATAAAAAAGTAGACTTTTTTATTTGTCTACTTTCAGTTTACAAGTCCATATATAGTGCTTTTTTAGATGCTTATAATGCCTAATGAGCCAAGAATCATACCGATAATAGCTGAAAAGATAATTATTTTAACAGGATGCCACTTTTGATAACTGATTAAATAAATAGCTACTACAAATAATAAAATCGAAGAAATAAATGAAGAATTAAATCCCATACCATCTTTAATTAAAACAGTATAAGAAACGCTACACGTTGCGGCCATAATCATACCAACGACTGCTGGTTTTAAACCGGACATCATATTGGCGACTGTTTTGGATTTAGAAAAATTAAGAAATAATTTTGTAATGATTAAAATAATAATAAAAGATGGTAATACGACACCTATTGTTGCTATAAAAGCTCCACTTAATCCATAGGCTTTAGATCCCACATAAGTTGAGATATTAACAGCGAATGGTCCAGGAGTACTTTCAGATATTGCTAAGAAATCAATCAATTCATCTTCAATCATCCAACCATTACTAAGAACCTCTTGTCTTATCATTGGAAGCATTGCATATCCCCCACCAAAGGTGCATAAACCAATCTTGAAGAAAGTGATAAATAATTTAATTAAAATGCTCATGATTAAAATATCCTTTCAAGATGCCAAGCAAGGCACAAATTAAGACAAGATACATCGCCGAGATATCAAATATAGCAATACTAATAAAAGAAAATAAGATAATGGCATAAGAAAATAGGCCTTTAGGACATTTAATAAACATGTTAATTAAAGTGCTTACAAGTAAAGACATAACTCCAATGCGGATACCTTTAAAAGCATAAGCAAATAAAGTAAAACTTTTAAATTGTTCAATAAGATAACTAAGAATAAAAATAATGATAAAGCTAGGAATAATAACAGCAATTGTTGCAAGTGTTGCACCAAAGATACCAGCTACTTTATATCCAACAAATGTTGCAGCATTAATCGCAATAGAACCTGGTGTACTCTCAGCAATTGCTACAATATCGAAGATATCTTCTTCAGCTAAATAATGTTTATGATCTACAATTTCATTTTTAATTAAAGGAATCATGGCATATCCCCCACCGAAGGAGAATAAACCAATCTTTAAAAAAGATGTAAATAAACCTGATAATGTTTCTTTTTTCATATTTATATTATAAAAAGATTTAAAAGATAATAAATGTTGAATTGCTTATCTCTAGTTATCGTTGACAAAGCTTAAAAAGGTATAATAAGCATATGAGAAGATTATTTAAGAGAGTCTATATTGGGATAATACTTATCTTTTTTATGTTGATAAGTATTTATTTATGTTGCTTAAGCTATCTTCAAACATGTTATAACAGTATTCAATATCAAAAAGAGATGTCTTTTTATCTAGAAGATAATCTCGCTTTAAATTTATTATTTAGTTTTATATTCATTCTTCTAATTTTTATTATTAGTAAAACTAAATTACTTAATAAGATTAATGAAGATATTAATGATGGACATAGTCTTTATGACTTAATTAAATTTATTTTGGTATTGATGTTACTAATAGTCGGTATTTATTGGGTTTATGGTACACAAATTTTACCCGAAGGGGATCAATATTTAGTGATATCAGCGGTCGAAGGCTTTAAAAATGGCAATTACAAACTATTTGAAAGTGGTGAATATATGGAAATGTTTCCCCATCAAATAGGTCTATTTATCTTTTATTATTTATTATCTTTTGTAGCTGGAGATAATTTATATCTAGTAATTCAAATAATCAATGTGATAACAGTAATTATTATCTATTTAACTTTAGCTGATATTGCTAAGATTAATGGTTCTTCCAATATGGTGGCTTTAATTATTATTGCTTCAGCCTTTTTCTTTCCAATTCTTTTAATTTATAGCTATTATATCTATGGTAATATCCCAGGAATGGCCTTTGGCTTATTAGCTATTAAGCATGAGCTTTTATATTTTAAAGAATATCAATTTAATAATGCGATAGTATCAGCATTTTTTATAGCAATATCTTTGATGCTGAAGCCGTTCTCTTTAATCTATTTAATTGCCATGGCAATATATGCCCTTTTTAAGACTTTACATATTAAAGAGATGAAAGGTCTATTAATTATTCTTTTATTAATTATTTCTTTTGTATTGCAAAGTTTTATTCCTAAAGTTTTTGTAGAAAATAAAATTGGCCATAAATTAGATCAAGGATCTTCCTTCTATGCTCATATCGCAATGGGAATGCAAGATAATGAAAGAGGCCCGGGTTGGCATAATAAATATAACGTTAATAGCTATCATGAATCAGGCAATAATAAAGAAATTCAAAAAGAAATGGATCTTAATAGTATTGAAAAAAGATTAGAAGAATTTAAAAGCAACCACGAAACTTTATTAAGCTTCTATAGTCGTAAATTAGCTAGTGAATGGAATAATCCATCATTTGAGATGTTTTATGGAATTGATTATGACTATGGTTATGGCTTCCAATATCGTTTTGCGAAACGTGATTCTCTTTCACAATCGTTTGAAAAATTCTTAAGTTTAGATAATCAATATGACTTACAGATTCTTTTGAATATTGAGCAGTCTTTATTATTGCTAGGAACTATTTTATATATCATTTCTGCTTATCTAAATAAGAATCAAACAATGGAAGAGTTATTGCTTCCTTTAGTCTTTATTGGTGGTTTCTTGTTCTTATTGATATGGGAAACTAAAAGCCAATATGCTTTATATTTCTATATTGTAATCATGTTGTATGGAATATTAGGTTATCAAGAACTATATCATTACTTCTTAAAACCCCATGCGTTTGAAAAGTGTTCCATTATTTTATTAATATTATTTTTAACAGTTAGTATGATAGCTTTTAAAGTTAGTTTTAAGCCATATCTTATAAGTGATAATGAAGTCTATAAAGAATATATAAGCTATGGTAATAGCTATGAGTGGTTTGAAGATAAATAGGAGTAAAGGGTTTGAGGTGTTAGAATAGTACTTATGAAGAAGAAAAATAATATTGCCATATTAAGTGAATTATTATATTTGTTTACTGTTTTCGCATATCTTTTATATTTAAAGATAACTTTATCATTTTCATTGACTTTAGATAATTTCGCTTTCTATGCGATATCTTTAGCAATTATTGGTTTATTAATCTTAATAGGACATCGTTTTAACCGCTATGTTGCTTTTATTTTGTTGGCCATTGTTTGGTTATATTTAGCAGCCCAGAATATCTATTATCGTGCCTTTACAGACTACTTTAGAATTAATGCCGGACTAGGATTAATGAGTGAACTCTCTGACTTTAAAGGTTCTGCTAATGACTTTATCTCTTTTAAAGATTACTTACCTTTAATTATTCTTTTTGTAATTACAATTGTTGCAATTATTGTCGAAAGAAAATTGGAAAAAGGTTATAAAGCAGGGCTTATTCGTTTAGTTGGTATTGCATTAATTGTTCTATCAGTTGTTGTTTATTATCCTCAAGAGAAGAAAACTTTACAAGACTTTGAAAATCGTCATGATGACTTTGATGTTTTTGGCACAGATGGTTTCCTTTATGAATACATTACTTCAAATAAGACTTTTGTTTCAAAATTTGGATTATTTACTTTTGCGATAAGAGATAGTGAAACCATATTCGAAAATAATGAAGATGAAGAAAAAGATATTGCTGAAGTTGATGAATACTATAAAGCTAATAAAAAGAATTTAAATACTAATGATTTTACAGGAATATTAGAAGGTAAAAATGTACTTATAGTACAAGCTGAATCTTTAGTATATGCATCAATAATGGAAGAATTTATGCCTAATACTTATTACTATATGCATAATGGTGTTTCCTTCCCTAACTTTGCAACACCATTACTTTTTGGCTCAACTAGTTCTTCAGAATATATGGTAAATACTTCTTTATATCCAGAATCTGATGGTTTATCAGTATGTTATGAATATGGTGATAATACTTATCATTTGACCTTAGCCACTTTATTTAAGAATTATGGTTATAGTGCTAGTGCGATTCATGGCAACTATGGCTTATTCTATAATCGCAATGTTTTATTCCCTTCGATGGGTTATCGCTATTATGATTCTAAAGAATTGGGTGAAGAAGGTTTATTAGAAGATAGCTATATGGTTGACAAGATGTCTTATATCTTGGCTTCTGAACAACCTTTCTATGGTTTTTGGATTACTTATTCAATGCATCAAGAGTATAAATATACTGATGTTGCGGTAAGCAAACAAGATTGCGATTTTATCTTAGAAAGATATCCTGATTTAGAAGAAAGATATGTGGCCTTCTTAGCTAAAGCAATGGATTTTGACCGTGCTCTTGGACATTTTATTGATGTTATGGACTGGACAGGATTATTAGATAATACTGTTATTCTGGTTTATGGTGACCATCATGCGAAAGCTATAGATTTTGAAAAAGGTAGTACATTTGATAAATATTTTGGTTTAAATGTTGAAGACCATCCTGAAGTTATGCAGACACCATTATTTATCTATGGTGCCGATGTACCTAGTTATGTATGTGACTCTTATGGTACAGCTTTAGATATCTTCCCAACTATTGCTAACTTAATGGGCTTTAACTATGATCCAACATTAATCTTTGGTAAAGATTTATTAGATAATACTTTAGACCATTTCTGTTTTGATGCTGGAAATGATGTTTGGAATAAAGATTTCTACTATTCAGCTGTTAATAATAGCTATGAGAAGAGAAGCGGCAATTATAATCAAGCAGTAGCTGAAAGAATTGTTAATGAATATAATCAACAAAAAATGATTTCTAAAAAGTTATTAGCTAGTGATTATTACGCAAAAGATTAAAATATAAACAAATACCTGTTATTTAACAGGTATTTTTGCTAGTTAAGAGCTTAATAAAGGTATAATAGTAACATGGAAAATAAACTGCTTAGTATTATTGTCCCTTGTTATAACGAAGAGGAAGCTATTCCTTTCTTCTATGAAGAGACAATCAAATATTTACAAGAACTTAAAAACTATAACTGGGAAATCATTTTTATTGACGATGGCAGCAAAGATAAAACTTTAGATGTCTGCAAAGCTTTAAAAGAAAAAGATTCAAATGTTAAAGCGATATCATTCTCGCGTAACTTTGGCAAAGAAGCTGGTCTTTTAGCTGGTTTAAAAGAAGCAAAAGGTGATTATGTGGTATGTATGGATGCTGATTTACAAGACCCTCCTCATCTTTTAAAAACAATGCTAGAAATTGTTGAAGAAGGTGAATATGACTCAGTAGCTACCTATCGTGTTAATCGTAAAGGTGAACCACCTATTAGATCTTTCTTTGCACGCATGTTTTATCGTTTAATCAATAAGATGGTTGATATTAATATCGTAGATGGCGCTAGAGACTATCGCATGATGAGTAGAAGAATGGTTGATGCAATTTTAGAACTTAGTGAAGTCAATCGTTTCTCTAAAGGTATTTTTGCTTGGGTTGGTTTTAAAACGAAATATTTAGAATTTGAAAATGTGGAAAGAATTGCTGGTGAGAGTAAATGGTCTTTCTGGAAATTATTCCATTATGCCATTGATGGTATTGTAGGTTTTACAACTATTCCTTTACGTTTAGCTACTTTTGCAGGAACTTTAGTCTCTGCTTTTGGTTTCTTATATATGTTATATATTGTCTTTAAAGCAGTATTTTATGGCGATCCAGTAGCTGGTTTCCCATCACTTATTGTTATTATTACTTTACTTGGTGGTATTCAATTACTAGTACTTGGTATTATTGGCGAATATTTAGCTAAAACATATATGGAAACCAAGAAACGACCAGTATATATCATCAAGGAGCGTATCTAATGTATATTGGTAATTATTATTTTAACTTTCCCACAAAACCTATTGCCCTAACTCCAATGAGTTGGGCCTTTGTTTTATTTCTTTTAGTATCTTTTGCGATTTATTGGCTATTACCTAAAAAATGCCGTGTATATGTATTAGCTATTTTATCTTTAATCTTTGTTACATCATTCTCGATTTTTGATTTAGGCTTTTCATTATGTTTTGCTTTACTTGTTTATGGTTTAGGATGGTTTGTTTCAAAACATCATAAAACGATTAGTTTAGCAGTATGTTTAATTGTTGTTATCGAAGTACTTGTTTGCTTTAAATACAGTAATGAAATTGGTTTAGGTATCTTAAGACCTTTAGGCTTATCATTTGTAAGTTTTAAAGCTATTTCATATATTGTGGATGCTTATAAAGGAGAGAAGATTAGTAATAATCCTTTCTATACCTTAGCTTATTTATTATTCTTCCCTACAATTACTGCCGGTCCAATTCATCGTTATCATCAATTTAAAGCGAATTTAAATGATGCAAGCTTTGATTATCTTAGAGCACGTGATGGTGGTTTAAGATTTGTATTAGGTGTCTTTGAAAAGATGGTTATTTGTGACTTTGTAGGCTCTATTGTTGCAAGAGCTTCTCTTTTAAATGGTGCTAACCTTCTTTTTTCAATCTTTTTATATTCTTTACAAATTTATTTAGACTTTGATTCTTATTCTAATATTGCGATTGGTTGTGCTTCGATGTTTGGCATTGAAACGGGTGAGAATTTTAAAGTTCCATATCTCTCAATTAATTTACAATCATTCTGGCGTAAATGGCATATCTCCTTATCTTCTTTCTTTAGAGACTATGTCTATATTCCTTTAGGTGGTAATCGTAAAGGTAAATTCCGCCGTTACTTAAATACAATTATTGTCTTTGTATTATCTGGTGTCTGGCATGGATCTACTCTAAATTATCTTTTCTGGGGTTTATTACACGGTTTATTTTCAGCATTAGAAAACATCATTGCCTCTTTTATTCACTTATCAAAGAATAAAATCTTACGTTTAATTGAAGAATTAGCACTTGGTATTTTTAACTTCTTATTAGTATCTTTCTTATGGTTATTCTTCCGTTATGTAAGTTTTAATGAAGTAATTGATGTTATAAAGCGCTTAATGATTCATGAAACATTCTCTTTTACTGCTATTGGTCTTACAAATAATGAAGTTATTTGGTTTATTACTTTAATGGTTATTTATGTTATTAGTGAATTATTGCGTAAATATTTAGACCTTAAAGCTTTATATCATAAAATGCCATTTATAATTCGCTGGTTATTCTATATCTTATTAGCTTTTACTTTTATGATCTTTGCAGTCTATGGATCTGGTCATGCAGCTGGTGACTTTATCTATCAATGGTTCTAGGAGATAATATGAAGACGATATTTAAAATTATTCTTAAATTAGCACTCGCTTGTTTAGTTATCGTATTGCTTTTTAATTATCTTAGTCATGTTTTCTTCAATCGCGAAGTTAATCATGGTGATCAATTTAGAGCTTTAAAAGAAGATAGTTTAGATGTTTTAGTATTGGGTTCAAGTCATGCACAATATTCTTTCTCGCCTGCTTTATATTATGAAAAGACCGGTTTATATTCTTATGTCTTAGGATCACCATGCCAACCGCTTAAAGTATCGTTGGAATTTTTAAAAGAATGTTATAAAACCCAATCACCAAAGTTGGTTATTCTTGAAGTCTTCACAGCTCTTGATTTAAGTGAAACATGTGCTGGCAATGTATCTTGTGTTGTCCCACAATACCAAATGACAGGACAAGAGAGAATTGATGTTATAAATATGCTTCCAGAAGATATACGCGAAGATTATTATAATGATTTTATATCAGCTCATAATGATTGGAAAACAATGGAGAATTTAGATGCTTTTAAATTCTCTAATGCTTTTAATACTGAGCATAAAATCGATGAATCATTCGGTTATGTTTATCAACATGCACCAACCCCAACCGATAGTTATTGGTTAGCAGTTGATTATCCTGGTGTTGAAGCTAAAGGCTTAAAAGAAGATGTTAAAGAGACATTAAATGAAATTTATGAGCTTGCTAAAAGTCATGGATCGACCCTTTATCTATATAAGACCCCTATCGATTCTTTTAAAGAATATGATCAAGCACAATTAAATGATGTTTGGAAATGGGCAAAAGAAAAAGATATTGCTTATCGTGATTTCTTTGATTTAGATGATTTCTATATGTATATTCATTCTGATTCATTTCATTGTTATGTCAATGGTGCAGCATATCTTACATCTGAATTAGCTAAAACTACTAAAGATATTACTTCTTATAATCATCATGAAGATAATGCTTTAAGCGCATTATATACTAAACGTGCACAAGCTCTTGTAAGAGAAGTGATAAAAAGTGAAGCTGATCCATATAAAGCAATGCCTTATATCTTTAACTCTAAAGGTGATTATGATTTATATATTCCTAAAAATATCTATAATCAAGACTTTCTTAAATATTTAGAAGATGAGTTAGACACAACTTTAGATTATGGTTCTTGGTATCATTATGAAAATGGTAAGTTAATATCTAAAGAGCCGAGAGCTAAGTCATTAGAAAAATATGATGAAGAATGTGTAAGCTTTATCTATTACTTTGGAGAAGATACATTTCCATATATTATAGAAGATGGTAGTACTATATGGAAAAGACATTATCACCATTACTCCCCATATTGATAAAAATAGACAAAAAAATTCTAAAGGGGTAAACTTTCTTTGGTATGAAAGGAGCGTAAATGAATAAATTATTCGCAAATAAAAAAACCCGTCGCAGAAATGTGGTTCTAGTTATTACACCACTTATCATTATTCTTTTACTTTGTGGTTTCTTGGCTTTAAAGAGCGTAAAAGGAATTCTAGGTACAGATGGTAGTGATAATCATACTGAAAATATTGATGCATACGACTATCATTTAAGACTCGATGCAACTGATTTGCAGAAAGATCTTTTCAAAAAATTAGCTAAATCATTAGAAGCTTCTAATCCTGATGATGTAGAATCAGCTACTTTAGTTGTTGAAAACTTTGTAGCCGACTTCTATACCTGGACTAATAAAGCTGGTCAATACGATGTTGGTGGATTGTTTTATGTATATTCACCACAAAAAATTCAGATTTATAATCAAGCTCGTAACCAATTTTATTATTATTTATCTACTTATATTGAGAAATACGGCTCAAAGAATTTACTTGAAGTTACTTCAGTTAATGCGAAAGGTGGCAAGGTTGACAATATTGAAATCGATGGTCAAAGCTTTGATACCTATTATGTAAAAGCTGAATGGACTTATAAAGATTCTTCAACTTTCTCCCCTCTTGGTTATATTGATAAACAAAACTTCCTTGTTATTAAGAATGCTGATAACCGTTTTGAAATAGTGGAGGCATATGGCGATGAGTAAAAAAGGATTAACTTCTAGACAATTTATTTCGCTACTTGCTGGTATTTTTGCAATACTTGCTTTTGCAATGACTGCTTTTATGGTTTTCTTAGGTTCCAAATATACAGGCCTTTCAATTAAAACCTTCTTAGCGGTTGGTGGTATCTTATTGTGTGTTTTAACAATTGTTGTAATTTTATTCTATGTTGGCTTCCGTTATCGTGATAAAGCCATCTCAATTACTTCGCTTGTTTTATCTATTTTATTATTCATTATGTCAACAGTTGGTTCTGCTTACCTCTATCGTATTAATAAAACTGTTAATAATATTACTGGTGATAGTGGCACTGAACAATATGAAACAATTGGCGTTAACTATACTATTTTAAGTTCTTCAAATACAATTAAAGAGCTTAAAGATATTAGTGGTAAAAAAGTAGGTTCTGTAAGAGTATTTGATGGTAGCATTAAATCCCCTTCTACTTTAGGCTTAGAAAAGCTTAATAAAGAAAATATTAACTTTACTAATAAAGAATATGATTCAACCAGTGACTTATTTACTGCTTTAATTGGCGGTGAAGTTGATGTTGCTTTATTACCAACTGGTTATAAAACAATTTATTCTTCTACTGAGCCATATTCAGCATATATTGGTGATGAAAATGAAACACATGTAGTAGATATCGATTCTGTTACTGAAAAAATTAGAGTATCTGATAATAAATCAGCTAACTTAGACCTTTCAACTAAGCCTTTCTCAATTCTTTTAATCGGTCTTGCCGAAGAACTTGGTGGTGGTGGTTTGCCAGATGCTATTATCTTAGCTACTGTAAACCCACAAACAATGACTGTTTCAATGGTATCAATTGCACGTGACTCTTATGTTCCTATTCCATGTGCCGGTAATAGAAAAGATAAGATCAATTCTACTGGTACTAACCGTCAATGTCTTTTAAAATCAGTTTCACAACTTTTAGATACTGATATTGACTTATATATGCAAGTAAACTTTAAGGCTGTTGTTGATATCGTTGATGCTCTTGGTGGTATTTGGATTGATTCACCAGTTGAATTTGTTGGTCAAGACTCATCAGTTGAAAGAGGTAATAAAACTGTTTGGGTAGGACAAGGTGGTCAGATGGCTAATGGTGAACAAGCATTAGCTTTCGCACGTGAAAGACATAATATGCCAAATGGTGACTTTGACCGTCAGAAACACCAAAAAGAAGTAATTGCTCAAATTGTTGAAAAGATGATGGCTTTAAGAGATGTTAATAAGGCTTTAAAAATCATGGAAATTGCTGGTGATAATTTCTCAACTAACCTCTCAACACAACAATTAATCAGCGTCTTTAACTATCTTGTTAATGCGAAAAACTATACTGGATTATCTAACTTCCATATCATTGATATTCAAAACTTACGTATTACCGGTTATGACTCTTGGTATTATAACTATGGTATGCAACTTCCACTTTGGATCTATCGTTTATATGATGGTTCTGTAGCAGAAGTTGAAAGCAGAATTGATGAAGTATTAGGTGAATATGATTCTATTAATCAAACTAAGACTTTTAAATTCTTCTATGAATATCCATATTCAAGAGGAAATCTCTACTCAGATTACTTCAATGAACCACAGATTCATGAAGAAATGCCACTTTATGTACCTCACTTAGAGCGTATGACATATAGTGAAGTTCTTGCATGGGCAACTGCTAATGGTGTAAATCTTGAAGTGAATGAAGTTGATGGTGAAACTCCAGGCACAATCCTTAGTTACTCACCTGCTTATGGCCGTGATTTAACAAACGATAAGAATGTAACAATTACTGTTGTTGGACCACTTGATGGTACAAAACTTGTTAAGATGCAAAGCTTCTTAGGCAAAAAACTTGATGAAGCAATTGCTTGGGCTAACGCTAATGGTGTTAGATATGATGTACAATACATCGATACAACCGAAGACAATTTAGTTGGCATTATTAAAGCTCAAGATATTGAAGCTGATAAGACAATTAATACTAAGAATGATGTTGTGGTATTTACGGTTTATCGTAAATTAGTTAATATTGCATCACTTAACTTAGTTGGTATGAGTAAAGATAATGCTATTGCAACACTTAAACAATATGGTATTTATAGTAGAGTAGTAGAAGAAGAAAGTGATACTGTAGCTGCCGGATTAGTAATTAGAACTGATGTAACTGAAGCATATACAGGCTCAACTGTTACTATCTATATTGCGAAAGAAGCAACTCCAGAACCAACTCCAACCCCTACTCCTACTCCAACAACAAGCCCAGATCCTGTAACACCTCCGACAACTGAACCAACCAATCCAGAACCACCAGAATCAGGTGGTGGAACTGAAGGACAAGAATAGAAACAAAAGGAAGATTAAAAAATCTTCCTTTTTAAATAGTTTTTTATGCACAAAAAAGAGTTTTATTTATAATAAAAAAGGGTATTTTTTATGCAGAGTATTTTAGTTGAAACATCAGCTCGCCATGTTCACTTGAGCCAAGAAACGGTTGACTTACTTTTTGGTAAGGATTATAAACTCACATACATTAAAGAACTTTCACAAAAAGGACAATATGCATGTGAAGAAAAAGTGACTCTTGTTGGACCTAAAAAGAGCTTAGAAGCTAGAATCTTAGGACCGGTGCGTCAAAGAAATCAAATTGAAGTATCAATCACTGATTTATTAGCTTTAGGCTTAAAAGCACCTATTAGAGAATCTGGTGATTTAGATGATTCAAGTATTATTACTCTTAAAGGACCTAAAGACGAAATAAAGACTAATGGCCTTATTGTTGCGAAAAGACATATTCATATGAACCCTTTAGAAGCGAAACAGTTCAAGGTGAATAATGGCGATAAAGTGATGGTAAGAGTAAATAGTGATGAACGCTCATTAATCTTTGATGATGTCATTATTAGAGTAAATGATGCTTTCTCTTTAGCGATGCATATTGATACCGATGAAGCAAATGCGGCTGGCCTTGTCCAAAGCGCAAAAGGAGAACTTCTATGCAAGTAATTAGAGTTAAAAACTACGAAGAAGCTTCAGATAAAGCTTTCGAAATCTTTAAAGAATATCTTAAACCAGGTAAGGTTTTAGGATTAGCTACTGGTTCTACACCTCTTGGCTTATACGAAAGAATGATTAAAGACCATAAAGAAAATGGCACTGATTATTCTAATATTCATACTTTTAATCTTGATGAATATGTTGGTTTACCAAAACAACATCGCGAAAGTTATTATTCTTTCATGCATACTAATCTTTTTAATGGTATTGAAATTCCTGAAGAAAATACCCATGTGCCATCAGGACTTGGCGATATGAATAAGAATTGTGAAGATTATGAAGCGATGTTAAGTAAAGAAAGCGTTGATATTCAACTTCTTGGTATTGGTGCTGATGGCCACATTGGTTTTAATGAGCCTGGCACATCTTTCGATTCTTTAACTCATGTAGTTGAACTTACTGAACAGACAAGAAGTGATAACTATCGTTTCTTTAAAGATTTAAATGAAGAAGTTCCAACTCATGCAATCACAATGGGTCCAAAAACAATCATGAGAGCTAAAAATATCTTACTTATTGCAACTGGTGCTAATAAAGCTGAAGCTGTTAAAGGTATGATCGAAGGACCAATTGATGAAATGTGTGATGCATCTATCTTACAAAATCATCCATCATGCATTGTTATTATTGATGAAGCTGCGGGCACTTTACTGGAAGAGAAATAAGATTCTCTTATAATAAAAGTAAAGGAGAAACATTATGAAACAAGTAAATAAAGTAGAATTTGAAGAAACAATTAAAGAAGGTCTTACTTTAGTTGATTTCTTCGCAACATGGTGTGGTCCATGTAAGATGTTGTCACCAATTCTTGATGAATTATCAGAAGAAGTAAAAGATGTTAAATTCATTAAGGTTGATGTCGATGAAGAAGGTGACTTAGCACGTGAATATGGTGTTATGTCAATTCCTAATGTCTTCTTAATTAAGGACGGACAGGTTGTTGATAGCTTCCTAGGTCTTCAATCAAAAGAAACAATTATTGATTTCATTAATAAAAATAGATAATTTCTAAAAGCTCTCTTTTGAGAGCTTTTAATTTTTATACAAAGTAGAAGGTTTGTTATAATTAAAAAGAAATTAAAGGAGAAATAATATGAATGCACAGGAACGCTATGAACTCTGGTTATCTAAACTTCCATCAAGAGATCCTTTAGCACAAGAATTATTAGCTATCAAAGACGACCCTAATGAAATTGAAGAAAGATTTTTCCAAGATTTGTCTTTTGGTACAGCTGGTCTTAGAGGCAAGATAGGCGCTGGTACTAACCGTATGAATTTTTTAACTGTCGGTAAAGCTACCCAAGGTATTGCTGAATATATTAAAAAAGAAGGTCAAGAAGCAATGGATAGAGGTGTTATTATTGCTCATGACCCTCGCCATTTCTCAAAAGAATTCTCACAATTAACAGCTAGCATTTTAGCTGCTAATGGTATTAAAGTATATGTCTTTGATTCATTAAGACCAACACCTGAACTCGCTTATTTAATTCGTAAATTAAATACAATTTCAGGAATTAATATTACAGCTAGTCATAATCCTAAAGAATATAACGGTTATAAAGCATATTGGCAGGATGGATGTCAGGTATCTAGTGAAATTGCTGATGGCATGACTAAAGAAATCAATGCCATAGATCCATTCAGTGATATTAATAAATATAACTTTGAAACAGGTATAAAAGAGGGCAAGATTACTATTTTAGGTAGTGAATATGATCGCATGTATTTAGACCATGTGGAGTCTTTGGCCATTCATACAGGTGATGAATTAGATTTAGATATTCCACTTGTTTATACACCATTAAATGGTGCTGGCTCTATTCATTTTACAACTATGTTGAAAGACCGTGGTTTTACTAATTGGCATATTGTTGAGAAACAAAAAGATCCAGATCCTGACTTTACAACCGTTGGTTATCCTAACCCTGAATCTCCAGCTTCATTTAAAGCAAGTGAAGAATTAGGTAAACAAACAGGTGCTGAATTATTAATGGCTACTGACCCTGATGCAGACCGTTTTGCGATTGAACTAAGAGATGAAAATGGTAATTATATTCCATTAAATGGTAACCAGACAGGTTATTTATTAGTAAATTATATCCTTGAAGGAAGAAAAGATGCTAATACATTACCAAATAAGGGCTGTATGGTTAAATCGATTGTTACATCAACTCTATCATCTGATATTGCTGCAGCATATGGTGTTGATATGTATGAATCTTTAACTGGTTTTAAGAATATCTGTGGTCGTGTTCCGGCATTATTAGAACAGGGATATACTTATTTATTTGGTTATGAAGAATCAGTTGGCTATGCAGCAAGTGAAGAAATTAGAGATAAAGATGGTATTTCTGCTGGCATGTTAGTGGCAGAAGCTGCAGCTTATTATCGTAAACAAGGTAAAACCTTATGGCAGGTTTTACAAGAAATTTATGCTAAATATGGTTTCTTTGCAGAAGATGAGCCTAACTTAGTACTTGAAGGAATCGAAGGTAGTAAACGTATTTCTCGTATGATGAAACAGTTAAGAGAAAATCCGTTTACAGAAGTAGCCGGTCATAAAGTTATTAAATTAATTGACTATATCAATGGTCATGAAGATATTCCAGCATCTAATGTTTTAAGATATTTCCTAGATAATGGTAGCTGGTTTGCTATTCGTCCTAGTGGTACAGAGCCTAAGATTAAATTCTATTTCTATAGTAAACAAAACTCTCGAGAAGAAGCTCTTGAAACTAATAAAGAGATTAAAGAATATATCTTAGCTATTGTTAATAATATTGCATAAAAATGAATAAGAAGCATTTTAGCTTTCTATTAATATTATTATTAATATTAGGAATTAGCTTTTATCAAGAAAAGAGAGTGGATATTAATTCTTCAAATGTTAAAGAAGAGATTAAATATCACTTTCGTAATGAAGAATTATTAGATAGTCATTACCAGAAACATGGTATTGAAATGGGTTTTGATAGCCCTACAAACTATGAAATAGCAGCTAATAAAGTAATCTTAAACCCCTCATCTTTACATAAGATACAAGATGATGGTGATGATATATATTTATTAGAAGATAGTGGCGAATTTGTGGTTTTATCATATGATGGTTATATAAGAACCTATTTCAAACCTAAAAAAGCTCTTGAGTATTTTAACAAACAATAGTTTATAAAGGAGATTATATGGCTTTAGTTACTTCTAAGGAAATGTTTGAAAAAGCATACACTGGTGGTTATGCGATTGGTGCCTTCAACATCAATAATATGGAAATTGTCCAAGCAATTGTTGAAGCTGCCGATGAATTACAATCGCCAATCATCTTACAAGCTTCTCAGGGTGCAAGAAAATATGCTCAAAATGCCTATTTGAAGCATTTAGTACAAGCGGCTTGTGAGATGAGCAACGTTCCAATTGTTCTTCATCTTGACCATGGAGCAAATTTTGATATTTGTAAAGAATGTGTTGATGCTGGATTTACATCAGTTATGATTGACTATTCTTCACATTCATTTGAAGAAAATATTGCTGAATCTAAAAGAGTAGCTGATTATGCTCACGCTTATGGAGTGGTAGTAGAGGCCGAACTTGGTACTTTAGCTGGTATTGAAGATGATGTTAAAGTAGCTAATGATAAAGCGATGTATACTGATCCTCTTCAGGTAGAAGAATTTGTTAAACGAACAGGTGTAGATTCTTTAGCTATTGCGATTGGCACAAGCCATGGTGCTTATAAATTTAAGCCTGGTACTAATCCTAAATTACGTCTAGATATTTTAGATGAAGTAGCTAGACGTCTTCCTGGATTCCCTATTGTATTACATGGTTCATCATCTGTTCCTCAAGAGTATGTCAAAATTATTAATGAAAACGGTGGTGCATTAAAAGATGCAATTGGTGTACCTGAAGACCAATTAAGAGAAGCTGCAAGAGGGGCAGTGTGCAAGATTAATATTGATTCTGATTTACGTCTTGGTATGACAGCTGGCATTAGAGAACATTTAGCTTTACATCCAGATCATTTTGATCCACGTCAATATATTGCTGATGGCAGAAGCAATGTTAAAGAAATTGTTAAACATAAAATTACTGATGTCCTCGGTTCTGCTTATAAAGCTTTCTAAATGATTAATCTATAAGACTGTCGAACTAAAAGCTTTGGCAGTCTTTTTAAACTAAGAGTAGAATATATTTATAGATACAATATATTTAAGCTTTGATAATAATTTGGGGAGATTTATATGTTTAAAATATTTGTGGATTCAGCAGCTAATATTCCAGCGGTTATCGTTAAAAAATATGATATTAATGTCATCTCTTTTGTAAATGTTGTAAATGGTAAAGAGATCGTTAACTTTGATCCTAACTGGACAATCGAAGAAGAAAGAGAAAAAGGCAAAGAATACTATAATGCCATTAGAAATGGTGCTGATGTTAAAACAGGGCTCATTAGTATTGCAAGATTTAGTGAAGAATTCCAAAAAGCTTTTGATGAAGGCTATGATGTTTTATATTTCTCTTTAAGTAAAAATATTAGTGGTAACTTTAACTCAGCACGTTTAGCTTCTCTTGATTTATTAGATAATCCTAATAATCATCATAAAATTAGATTGATCGATTCTTTAAATGCTTCTTTAGCTCAAGGCATTTTAGCAATATATGCTAGCGAAATGAGAAAAGAAGGTAAAGATATTGATGAGGTAGCAGATTATCTTGAAACTTGTGTTCCTAAGATGAATGGTGTCTTTACGGTGGGTGATTTAAAATATTTATCGCATACCGGAAGAATTAAAGGAAGTGTTGCTTTTGTTGGTAATGCCTTAAAGATTAAGCCTATATTAAGAGGTAATGCTGAAGGTTATATTGTTAACTTTAAAAATGTTCGTGGACGAAAAGCAGCTCTTAATACTTTAGTTGATTTATTATGCAACAATATTGTAGATCCTGAACAACAAATCATTGGTATCGCACATGCTGATGCTTATGAAGATTCTTTATATGTCATGGAGAAAATCAATGAGCGTATTAAGGTTAGAGATTTTATTAATACCTCATATGATTTCTGTACTGGTAGTCATGTTGGGCCTGATACCATTGCCCTTTTCTTCATGGCTAAAGATCGTGAATTAGGCAATAATTAGAAGATTTCGGTCTTCTTTTTATTTGTTTTAGTTTATATGTCATAATAAAGATATAGAAAAAGGGAGGAAATATAATATGAAAAAAGTTGTCCTACTACTAGTTGTATTGCTGTTATCCCTTACAGGATGTAACAAAGAGAAAGATATAACAGGTCCAAATGTAGGTGAATCGTCTACTGTCAAAGAAGTCCAAAAACTAATTAAAGAAGGAAATAATGAAAAAGCTTATGAAATCTTAGTTGAAACTGGTAAAACTGCTGAAGGCGAAGAATTAACCAAGCTTAGAAAATTAGCTAAACAAATCGAAATCCGTGAATATGAAGTAGATTATTATGAAAATGGTAAATTATTAGATAAAACTTATAATCGTTATGACAAAGAAGGTCATCTAATCATGGATAAAGGCAAAATGCGTTTCTATGTTGATGATGCGAGTGAAGTTGAATATTATATCTATTCTGATTACTATGTTGGCAAAGAATTTTACAACAAAGACGATAAAGTTGTCATGATTCAATATAGTGATGATGGCATTCTTGATAATGAAGAAGATACTTTTAGTTTCTATGAATATTTCTATAATAAAGCCGGTCAATTAATTCTTATTGATATTAAACATCAAGATAATAATAGTGATACATGGAATCAAAAGATTAAATATGAATATGATGACCAAGGACGTCTATTTGCTGAACAAAATGCTTTCTATCAAAATGATGTATTAGATGAAAATAGTATGTGGCGTAATGAATATATTTATGATGACCATGGTCAAGTAATTGAAAATATTAGCTATACTCAAGGTCAAGCATATGCAACTACTAAATTTACTTATGAATATGATGATTTAGGTAATATCATCAAGAAAACAACCGAGAATGATTATGTAGGTAAAGATACTTGGGAATATATTTATGACAAAGTATTTGGTGTTGTTATTGAAGAAAAGAATGATATTTCAACATATGTTCATTTATATGAAGCAGCTAGTCCAAATTCTAAACATGTAGGATTAGATGAATCAGCTCTTGCACCTTATAGCGATCAAAGAGCTTCTATTACTATTACTTCTGAATCAATCGATATCTTTAAGGGCCCATCGGCTTTATATGAACCGGTAGTTGGTCAGTTAAATAAAGGCGATAAAGTTTATGTTTATGAAACATTTCTTAATGAAGGCATATATTGGTATATGATTGGTAATGATCAATGGATTGGTGGCGATTCATTGAAATTAGTATTTGAAAATAGTAATTAATACGATAAAGGGATTGATTATTTCAATCCCTTTACTCATTTTAGTCAAAGGATATTAAAGGTTATAATTATATAAAGATAAATAATCAAATCACTAAGAAAGGAGACCAAAATGAAAAGAATATTTGTGACAATAATGATTTTATTAATCTTGCTAACAGGATGTCAAAAAACTAAAAGTCTTGATACCTTAATCAAGGAACATCAAGAAAAACCAGATGATATTGAATTAGCCATTGCTTTAATTGATACTTTGATGCAAGAAAATAAGAAACAAGATGCTTATGAAATATTATGCGAAGTAAAAGAAAAAGAGCTAAGTGATGAGCAGTTAGCTAAATTAAAAGAAGCAGCTAAAAATCTAGCGATTAGATTATATGAAATTGATACTTATCAAAATGGTAATAAAACAAATACCAACGAGATTAGATATGATGAACAAGGTCGTATTATCTTAAAAGACAACGAATATCGTATTTATGTTGATGATGGTGATACTTATTATTTCCTTTATCGTAAAGCCTTTGATGGTACTACCTCAACTGTTTATTATGATAGACATGAGAATGCCTTCAAAGAAGTATTCTCGGGTGGTGACTATTATCGTTACGATTTAGTTTATGAGAATGATAATTTAGTAAAAAGAGATCCTTACTACATAAATAACGATTATTTTAAACATATTCGTACAGAAACAATGAGTTATGATGATAAAGGCAACGTTATCAAAGTTCATAATGAAAGTGAAGATTTGGGATTATCAGTTTCTTATTGGGATAAAGTTATGAAATATGATAATCATAATAATATTATCGAAGAATCTATTAGCTATAATGGCAAAGAGCCTAGTATTGTAACTTATGAAAATGAATATGACAAAGATAATCATTTAGTCAAAGTCACAATTACTTCTGGTATTAGTAAAGGCGATGTTAAAGAATATGACTATGATAAGATTTATGGCGTTCTTTTAAAAGCTAAAGAAGATGGCAATGAATATATTTATAAATATGAATTAGTTGAATTCTCTAATAGCATTGGTGTTAAAGAGGGCGATATACCTCAAGTAACAGGCGAAACAAAGCAACAATTAACAAAAAGAAAAGTTACTGCTGATGTTATAAAGATTAGAAATACTCCTACAACTAATGCTGATAATAAAGTGGGTAAAGTTGGTAAGGATATATTATTGAAATCTATGAAACAAGATTTGCTGAAGGATATACTTGGTACAACATTGGTGAAGATAAATGGATTGCTGATGATGGAACTTGGACTGAACCTCTCGATTAAAATAAATTCTATCTAAGAATGAGCTCATATCGTTATAGATATGAGCTTTCTTTTGTTGCAATAAAAATATATTAAATTTTTTAAAAAATAATAAAAAATGATTGTTTTTTAATATTACTTAGTGTAAATTATATTTCGTTACTGCGTTACTTAAAGTTTAGTAAAACTAAACCGAGGAGGTAGATGATGGATATTGGAAAAAGGCTAAAACAGTTAAGAACCAAAAATGATCTCACACTTGAAGATCTTGCGAGTAGATGTGAATTATCAAAAGGATTCCTTTCACAACTAGAGCGCAACCTTACATCACCTTCCATTTCAACGCTTGAAGACATTGTTGAAGTACTTGGCATTACACTTAAAGATTTTTTTACTGAAGAAGCGCAGAATAAAGTTGTCTATCATAAAGAAGACTTTTATATTGATGAAAGAGATAATTGCACAATTACTTGGCTAGTACCAGATTCTCAAAAGAATGCTTTAGACCCTATTATTTTAAAGCTTAATGAAGATGGGCAATCGCAAACGATTACGCCATACGATGGGGAAGAATTTGGCTTGGTATTAAAAGGAAAAGTGGATCTTTATGATGAAACAAGTAGTAAAGTTTATCATCTTAAAAAAGGTGATACTTTCTATTTAAAAGGTAATTGCACACATTATCTAAAGAGCCGCGGGGGAGAAACAGAGATTCTTTGGATATCAACGCCAGCTATACTTTAAGGGAGAGAGAAATGAAAAAACTGATTGAATTTCGTAATATCGTTAAAGAATTTGACGGTCAGATTGTATTAAAAGGTATTAATTTAGACATTTATGAAAATGAATTTGTAACCCTTCTTGGACCATCGGGTTGTGGTAAAACTACTCTTTTAAGAATACTTGGTGGTTTCTTGGAACAAGACCAGGGCGAAGTATACATCAATGGCGAGGAAATCAGTAACATTCCAGCCTATCAACGCCCTATCAATACTGTATTCCAGCGTTACGCTCTGTTCCCACATTTAAATGTTTTTGAAAACGTTGCCTTTGGTTTACGTGTTAAGAAAATGGATGAAGAGCTTATTAAACCTAAGGTTGAAAGAATGATTGAACTTGTAGGTTTAAAAGGGTTTGAAAAGAAAGATATTAATTTAATGTCTGGTGGTCAACAACAGCGTGTTGCGATCGCTCGTGCCTTAGTTAATGAGCCTGATGTATTATTACTTGATGAACCTTTAAGCGCTTTGGATCATAAACTTCGTAAAGAGATGCAACAAGAGCTTAAACGTATTCAGCAGGAAGTAGGTATCACTTTCATCTTTGTTACACATGACCAAGAAGAAGCTCTTACCATGTCAGACAAAATTGTCTTAATGAAAGATGGTATTCTTCAACAAGTTGGTACACCAATAGAAATTTATAATGAGCCTAAGAATGCTTATGTTGCTAATTTCATCGGTGATTCTAATATCATGGATGGCATTATGAAAGAAGATTACTTAGTAAACTTTGATGATAAAGACTATGAATGCATTGACTTTGGTTTTAAAACAAATGAAAAGGTCGATGTCATTATTCGTCCTGAAGATATCAAACTTAAAGCTAAGGGATGTGGAAAACTTAACGGACAGGTATTATCAGTACTATTCAAAGGTGTTCATTATGAAATGATGGTTGAAACTAAGCGTGGTGCTTCTAAGACTATCACCCTTCACGTCATGCAAGATAAAGACGTATTCAATGAAGCTAAATGTGAAAAGATGCATGCAACAGACTTCACGATGGATATCGAAGACGTTAAAGATATTACAACTGAAGAAATTATCGCTCGTGCCAATGCACAAGCTTGGGATAGCGATACTGAGGAAGACCATTCAATTGATAAAGTTGAATATAATCTTGAAGAAAAACCTGGCAAATACCCTGTTACCTTCGATACTTCTTTAGGTACATCAGTTACAGTTAATATTAACGTCGTTAAACCTAAGATTGCTGAAGATGCTGATGCATCTATTGGTATTCAGGCTTTCGATGTATATAAATCAGTAGATGAAATTAAAGAATCAATGGCTATCTCTTTTGACTTAAAGACTTGGGCCGATGCTTATGCTTGGTATCTTGAAAACGAAGAAGTTGTAGATATCGATGATGTCCGTTTTGACTTTGATCCAATGGAAATTGTTGAAGGTGATTATCCTGTTACTTTCGTTACAGAAGGTCGTCAATATAAAGTTCATTCAACTGAGATGCAAGAAGAAGGAAGCATTGTATCTTTAGACTTTGGCCCTGAAGATATTCATGTAATGCATAAGATGGTAAGTGAATAATGAAAGAATTTAAAAGACTTGCGACTCCCTATCTTATATGGGCAATCTTATTCGTTGTTGTACCAATCTTCATTATCTTAATTTATGCCTTCACAGTTGATGGTAACTCAGTATTAACCTTCCAATTCTCGTTCCATAACTTCTTACGTTTCTTCTCCGATACAATTTTTATTCAAGTTTTATTGCATTCTTTAAAACTTGCTGTTATTACAACTGCTATTTGTATCTTATTAGGCTATCCGGTTGCTTATGCTATTTCACGCCTTGCACCACGTAATCAAACATTAATGATTTTGCTTGTAACAATTCCTACCTGGATTAATATGCTTGTAAGAACATATGCTTGGCGTGGTATCTTATTACAAACAGCTTTAAGCGATGATTTAAAGGTCTATATTGGTATGGTTTATAATTTTATACCATTCATGATTCTTGAAATATATACTTCTTTATCAAAGATGGATCCAAATCTTGAAGTAGCAGCTGCTGATTTAGGTTGTGATAGTAAAAAGACTTTCTTTAAGGTTATCTTACCTTTATCAATTCCAGGAGTATTAAGTGGTATTACATTAGTATTCTTACCTGCTGTATCTTCATTCTTTATTCCTAAGTTACTTGGTGGAGGCTCTCATGTCTTGATTGGTAACTTAATTGAAAACTACTTTGTAACAGCTGGTGACTGGAACTTTGGCGCAGCAATTTCTTTAATCATGACTATCATTATTCTCTTAAGTATGTACTTCACCAGAAGATTTGATTATACCCAGGAGGAAACAAAGTGAAAAAGAAAAGCACATTATTTCCTCGCCTAGTTATTTTATTGGCGATGATATTCTTATATCTACCAATTCTATATGTTGTTATTTTCTCTTTTAACTCATCTAAATCATTGAATAACTTTACTGGTTTTTCTTTGATGTGGTACCAGAAGATGTTTGCGAGTCGTACGATGATGGAGTCGGTATATTATTCGGTATTGGTAGCAGTTATTGCCACTTTTGTATCAACTATTGTCGGTACTATTGCTGCTATTGCAATGTCTAAATCAAATCGTGTTATTAAAGAAAGTATTACTCAAATCAACAACCTTTCAATGATGAATCCTGATATTGTTACAGCTATTGGTTTGATGTTGTTCTTCTCATCACTTCGTATTCCGTTTGGTTTTGGAACATTACTTTTAGCTCATATTATCTTTTGCATTCCTTATGTCATGTTGTCAATTACGCCAAAACTTAGACAACTTGATGATAACTTAGTAGAAGCTGCTCTTGATTTAGGATGCACACCTTTCCAAGCTTTATATAAGGTAATCATCCCGCAAATCAAAGAAGCAATTTTCTCAGGCGCTCTTATTGCCTTTACAATGTCATTTGATGACTTTGTTATCTCATACTTTGTAACAGGACCTGGTATCAACAACATCTCTACTTTCGTTTATTCATCAGTTAAGAGAATAAACCCAAGTATCAATGCTCTCTCTACCATTATCATTGTCTTTATTACAATTGTATTGGTCATTCTAAATATTATTCCTATTATCAAGGATAGAAAGAGAAAGAAAAATGAAAAAATGGCTTAGCCTTCTTGTTTTACCTTTATTACTTTGCGCATGTGGCAATAACACTCCTTCTGGTGATAACACCAACGCTTGTTCAGTATTAAATGTTTATAATGCTGGTGAATATATTGATGAAAATGTTAATGAAATCTTCGCTAAGGAACATGGCGTTAAAGTCAACTATTCACTCTTTGCATCAAATGAAGAAATGTATACTAAGTTAATGAGTGGTACTAAGTATGATGTTATTATTCCATCAGACTATATGATTCAGAAGATGATTAGTGAAAATCTTCTTCAGAAAATTGACCGTAATAAGATTACTAACTTTGATAACCTTTATGAAGGTACACTCAATAAAGCTTTTGATCCTCAAAATGAATATTCTATCCCATATTTCTGGGGCAATGTAGGTATTGTTTATGATACTACAAAGATAGATCCAAAAGATGTTGAAAGCGAAGGATGGAATGTTTTCCAGAATACTAAATATAAAGGCATGATTTATATGTATGATTCTGAAAGAGATGCATTCATGATGGCTTTAAAAGCTCTTGGTTATTCAATGAATACAACTAGCCTTGATGAATTAAATGAAGCTTACAATTGGCTTGCTCAAGTTCAAACAACAATGGATCCACTTACTGCAACAGATGAAGCAATTGATGGTTTAATCTATGGTCAGAAAGCTATGGGTATGATGTATTCTGGTGATGCTGCATATATTTTAAGTGAAAACGAAAATATGGCTTACTTTGTACCAGAAGAAGGTACAAACCTTTGGGTTGATGCGATGGTTATTCCTGCTAATGCATCTTGCCCTGAATTAGCTCATGAATATATTAACTACATGTTAGATTATGATACAGCTTTAGCTAACTCATCATTTGTTGGATACTCATCTTCTAATAAAGAAGTATTTGAAGAATTATCTGGTGAGGGTGGAGATTATGAAGGAATCAACGCTTATACACCACGTGTTGACTATGCTAAAGATGAAGTATTTGTAAATAATGAAGAAGTTCGTAAAGTGATTTCTGAACTTTGGATTAAAGTTAAAGCTTTAAATAAACAATAGTCAGATAAAGGTATTGTTTAATACAATACCTTTTTTCTTGCCTTCTTTTTTAAATTTCAGTTAAAATACAGATTCGCTTAGTAATATAAAGTGTCATAAATAAAGTGATGAAAATTTCTTATGAAATATTTAAATTAAGCGTAAAATATCAAGAGATAAGAAAGGAGAAAGTATGGTAAGTACCCTTGCTAAACAAATCAAAGAGTATAAATTAGCTTCTATACTCACCCCGATATTTATGATTTTAGAAGTAGTCGCAGAAACTTTAATTCCATTATTAATGTCTAGGATGGTTGATTATGGTGTTAATGCTGGAAATATGGACTACATTGTAAATATTGCAATACAAATGCTTATCATTGCAGCTTTTGGATTATTATCCGGTTATATGGGTGGTCGTCTTGGCGCTTATGCAAGTACTGGTTTTGCTCATAACTTGCGTGATGCAATGTTTGCTAATATTCAAGAATTTTCATTCGATAATATCGATAAATTCTCGACTTCTTCTTTAGTAACTAGACTTACAACCGATGTCAATAACTTGCAACAAGCCTATCAAATGATTTTAAGAATGACTTTTAGAGCTCCTGCAAGTCTTATTGTTTCCATGATTATGGCTTTTAAGATTTCACCTGAATTAGCTTCAGTATATCTTTATGCAGCCATTTTCTTGGCTATTGTATTGTTATTTATTATGAGTAAAGCCTCACGTCATTTCCAAGCTGTATTTAAAAAATATGATGATTTAAATAGATCGGTTCAAGAGAATGTATCCTCGATTAGAGTAGTTAAAGCTTATGTAAGAGAAGATTATGAAAAAGAGCGTTTTAAAGAAGCTTCTTCTAATATCTATAACTTATTCTTATTGGCTGAAAAGACAACTGCCTGGATTCAACCAATCATGCAAGCTACTGTTTATGCCTGTATTTTATTAATCTCATGGCTTGGTGCCAATATGATTGTTAATAGTCAATTAAGTACTGGTAATTTAATGTCATTACTTACTTATTGCATGCAGATTTTAATGAGTTTAATGATGCTTGGTATGGTTTTTGTCATGATTACTATGTCTTTAGCTAGTGCTAAACGTGTTGCAGAAGTAATTAATGAAGAAAGTAATTTAAAAGATCCTGAAAATCCTATTAAAGATATTAAAGATGGTTCTATTGATTTTGATCATGTATCTTTCCATTATCATGGAGCTGATGAAGATGTTTTAGATGATATTTCTTTCCATATCGAATCTGGAGAAACAATTGGATTAATTGGAGCTACAGGCAGTGGTAAATCAACTTTAGTATCCCTTATTTCACGTTTATATGATGTAAGCGAAGGTGGCGTTAAGGTTGCTGGTGAAGATGTTAGAAAATATGACATTGAAGCCTTAAGAAATGAAGTAGCAATGGTTCTACAAAAGAATGAATTATTCTCAGGCACTATCTACGATAATCTTCGTTGGGGTGATTTAAATGCTACTGATGAAGAGTGCCAAAAAGCTTGCGAAATAGCACAAGCTAGCGAATTCATTGCACGTTTTAAAGATGGATATAACACCCATATTGAACAGGGTGGTAATAACGTGTCAGGCGGTCAGAAACAGCGTTTATGTATTGCTAGAGTTTTACTTAAAAAGCCTAAAGTGTTAATTCTTGACGATTCGACATCAGCTGTTGATACTGCTACTGATGCTAAGATGCGTAAAGCTTTCCATGAAGATTTATCTGACATGACTAAAATTATCATTGCTCAACGTATTTCATCAGTTCAGGATGCTGATAAGATTTTAGTTTTAGAAGATGGTAAAATTACTGGTTTTGCCAATCATGATGAACTTATGAAAACCAATGAATTCTATTCATCACTCTATTTATCACAATTAAATGGTAGTGGTGACTTTGACGAAGGAGGTGAAATGGATGCCTAGAAGACCAATGCAAAGAGTAAAGGTGGATCATCCTTTTGAACTCTTGAAACGTACTTTAGCTTTTGTCTTTAAAAAGTATGCCCTTCATTGTTTTGTTGTCCTTATATGCATTGTGATAGCTACTTTAGCTTCCGTACAAGGCACAATGTTTACTAAAACTTTAATTGATAGCTATATTACGCCTTTAATTGGTATTAGTGACCCAGATTTTACACCATTATTAAATGCCATTATTAAAGTTGCTTGTTTCTATGGAGTTGGTATTTTAGCTAGTTTTGTGCAACAGAGAGTAATGATGTTGATATCTCAGGGCACTTTAAATGATTTAAGAATTGTACTTTTCAATAAGATGGAAGAATTACCAATTGTATATTTTGATACCCATTCACATGGTGAAATAATGTCGGTTTATACCAACGATATTGATGCTTTAAGACAATTGGTATCTCAAAGTATTCCATCATTATTCCAAGGTGTATTACAAGTAATTGTTGTCTTTACTAATATGCTTGTTTTATCACCTATTATGACTGCTATTTCTTCAGTCATGATTTTAATTATTGTTTTAGTATCTGGTAAGATTTCTTCTTTATCTGGTAAATTCTATGCAGCCCAACAAAGAGACGTTGCTAAGCTTGATGGCTATGTTGAAGAAATGATTAATGGTCAAAAAGTGATTAAAACTTTTACTCGTGAAAAGAAGACTTTAGAAGACTTTAGAGTTATTAATGACCAGTTATGTAGCTCAGCTTATAATGCTGCTCATTTCTCTAATATTATTGGACCAATTAATCAACAATTAGGCAATGTATCTTATGTAGTATGTGCTCTTGTAGGTGGTTATTTAGCTATTAATGGTATTAATGGCTTCACTCTTGGTTCCTTAGCCTCTTATTTAACACTCAACCGCAACTTTATGAATCCAATTAACCAAATGACATCACAAATTAATTCTGTTTTACTTGGTTTAGCTGGTGCCAGCAGAGTATTTATGGTTCTTGATGAAAAGAAAGAAGTTGATGATGGTTATGTTACATTAGTAAATACGAAAGAAGTTAATGGAAAGATTATCGAATGCGAAGAAAGAACTGGTATGTGGGCTTGGAAATACCCACATCATAATGGCACTTTAGAATATGTACCACTTAAGGGTGATGTAGTATTTGATGATGTTGATTTCTTCTATGATGATAAACATCAAGTGCTTTATGATGTTGATTTATATGCTACACCAGGTCAAAAGATTGCCTTTGTAGGTTCTACTGGTGCTGGTAAAACAACTATTACTAACCTTATTAACCGTTTCTATGATATTCAAGATGGTAAGATTAGATATGATGGTATTAATATCAATAAGATTAAGAAAGCTGATTTAAGATCCTCTTTGGGCATCGTTTTGCAAGATACACATCTTTTCACCGCAACAGTAAAGGATAATATTCGTTATGGTAAGTTAGATGCAACTGATGAAGAGATTTATGCAGCTGCAAGACTTGCTAATGCTGATGAGTTTATTAGACATTTACCACAAGGTTATGACACAATGCTTGAAGGAGATGGTCAAAACCTGTCACAAGGTCAAAGACAATTAATTGCTATTGCTCGTGCTGCCATTGCTAATCCTCCAGTATTAATCCTTGATGAGGCAACATCTTCAATTGATACCCATACTGAAAAACTAGTTCAAGAAAGTATGGATAAACTCATGAATGGTCGTACAACATTTGTGATTGCACATCGTTTATCAACAGTTGCCAATGCTGATTGCATCATGGTACTTGAAAAAGGACATATTATCGAAAGAGGAAGTCATGAAGAATTATTAGCTAAAAAAGGCCGTTATTATGAATTATATACCGGCAAGAAAGCTAATCAAGAAACTGTTGCAGCATAAAATAAGAGTAGCTATTTTAGCTACTCTTTTTAAATAATATCTATTCTAATATATCTAACACGTCCGATAATGGTTAGATTATTATCGATTACATCCTGTGGTGTAAAGATTTTAGTTTCATAATCATTGTTAGCAGGCTCAAGAATAATATTATTATCTTTAAATCTAATTGTTTTAATAGTTACTTCATCATTGATTAAAATAACAGCAATTTCATTATCGTTAATGTTGTTTGTTTGCTCAACATAAACTAAATCATCAGGAAAGATATGTTTATCAATCATTGAATTACCGACAACTCTTAAAAAATAGTCACCTTTAGAAGCATCGGCTTTACCCACTTCTACATATCCTTCAATATCTTCTTGTGCATAAAAATCATAACCAGCTTTTACTTTACCTAAAATAGGTTTAATACGATTATTTTCTTCAATTACTATTTCAACATCACAATCTAATAATTCATTAAGCTTATTAATAGTAGTTTTTTTAAGTTTAGTACTCTCGCCCCTCATCCAACGATAATAGGTAGAAAAAGATACTCCAACTTTTTCAGCCATTTCAATATGATTGAGGTTATTTTCAATCTCATATTGCATAAGTAATTCTCTAAGTTCCATGACTTAATTATAGCCATTTAAATATAAATTGCCAAATCTATATTGTTTTTGGCAATAAATGATAAGAAAATAGGACCATGGAAAACAAAATATATCTCTGCATTGACCTTAAAAGTTTTTATGCCTCAGTAGAATGTGTAGAAAGAGGATTAGATCCTTATGAAGTTAATCTTGTTGTGGCAGATCCTACAAGACATGGTGCCATTACTTTAGCTGCCACACCAGCTATTAAAAAATTAGGTATTCCAAGTAGAGGAAGAATATATGAAATACCAAAAAGTATTGAATATATCTGTGCTCCACCAAGAATGGCTTTATATATGCAATATGCAGCTAAGATTTATGCTATCTTTTTAAAATATACTGCTAGCGAAGACATTCATGTTTATTCCATTGATGAATCATTTTTAGATATCACACCCTATCTAAAGCTTTATAAAAAAAGTGCTAAAGAAATTGCCAAGATGATTGTTGATAATATTTACTCAAATACAGGCATTACAGCAACTGTTGGCATTGGTACTAATCTTTTTCTTACTAAAGTAGCTTTAGATATTGAAGCAAAACATAATCTTGATAATATAGGATATTTAGATGAAGCTTTATTTAGACAAAAATATTGGCATTATAAGCCTTTAACTGATTTTTGGATGATTGGTAAAGGAACAGCCAATCGTTTAGCATTGCTTGGAATAGATGATATGTATGGCATCGCTTTTTGTAAACCGGAAATCTTATATCGCATATTTGGTATTAACGCTGAAATTTTAATTGATCATGCAAGAGGAATTGAAACTGTAACAATTGCTGATATCAAGAAATATAAACCGCAAGCGAATTCATTATCAAATTCACAAATCTTATTTGAAGATTATAGCTACCAAGAAGCTTATTTAGTAATGAAAGAAATGGTTGACAGTATGACTTTGCAATTAGTTGAGAAACATGTAGTAACTAATCTCATTTCATTACAAATTGCATATAGTAAAAATATTATTAAAGCTAATGGTGGACGTAAGAAAATAAATATCACAACCAATTCATATAATCTTTTAATTGAAGAATTTACTAGTCTTTACCAAAGAGTAGTAAATAAAGATTATCCCATCAGACAAATAGCAATATCATGTGGTAATGTCATTGATGAATATTATGAAGAATATAATCTATTTACCAATCTTGAAGAATTAGAAAAAGAGAAAAAGATGCAAGAAACAGTAGTTGAAATAAGAAATAAATATGGCAAAAATGCTATTTTAAAAGGTATAAATTATTTAGATAAAGCAACTATGCGCAAGCGTAATACATTAATTGGAGGGCATAATGCCTAAAGCTAATAGAGCTAGTATCTTCGCATCTTTTGATGCTTTAAAAGGCTTTAAAGAACTTTTAAAGGAACAAGAAGTTATTATTGTTCCTAAAAAAGAATTATCAGAAGATGATTATGAAATCTTAAATCGTAAGATTCATCAAATTAAAGTTGGTGATATTATTGGTTTAACCTATTATGATGGTCATAATTATATTTATAAAGAAGGCTTAGTTGCGAAATTTAATTATGATACTAAGATGTTGCAACTTATTAAGACGAAAATAGACTTTAAAAGTATTATTGATATCAATTTAGATGTTAATGATAGTATGTAAACGAGGTGAAGAAATGGGTGAATATTATAATTGGATAAATATCGATCGCAAAGAATATATAGATCCTGTTGATTTTGATTTTGGTTCAAAATTTCATGAATCAGGACAGATAAAAGGAGAACTAATAAGAGCACTTCATGAACTTTTAGCTAATGAGTGGCATAATTGTCATATAGCTTGGATTGGTGATGAATGTAGTATACCTAAAGATAATAATTTAGATTTTTTTAATATCATTAAATCTCAAATGATAGAGGCAAATTATAGAGGCTCTTGGATTTATGATTTTGAATTAGAAAATTATCGTAATGTTTCTTCACTTTTTAAAAATAGCGAAGAAGAAGTAAGAAATGAAATCAAATATTATTTAGAACAGCCCAAAGGCTATGGCTATCCTGATACTTATGGCATTAAAGCTAAAGAAGACCCTTATGAAGGATTATTTAAAAAGGATGGCATGGATATTGAATATATCATCAACTATTCTAAAAAGATATGTTTTAGCTATAAGAAAACTAAAATACTTAATCTAAATGGTGAAATAAATGACTTCTATAGTCCTTTACCAATTCTTTTAGGTTATGGCCGATATACCGAAGAGATACCAGGCCTATGGCTTGGAGATTTAATTGGTGCAAGTAACCAAATTGATGACTCAATAAAAATACTTGATGAAATTTATTTAGATTGGTAAATAAAAGAAGGCTAATAGCCTTCTAGTCTTCAAATTCAATTGAATTATCGCTCATTCCTTTAACATTAGCTAAACATTCAACATGATAGCCCATATCTTTAATGCGCTTTAATCCAGGTTGATAAGTCTTGCATACAACAGCTCCACATCCTACAATAGTTGCACCAGCTTGATTACAAATATCAATCATAGAATTCATAGCCTCACCATTGGCTAAGAAATCATCAAGAATCAAAACTCTTAAACCCTTTGAAAGATAATCTTTAGATACTTGAACGTTATAATCAACATCTCTAGTATAGGAATGTTCTCTTGATTGATAAGTGTTATCAGACATATTGAGGGCATAAGTCTTCTTAGCAAAAAGGACCGGAATATTATTAAAATATCTCGAAGATGCTGAAGCAATTGCAATACCACTAGATTCAATGGTTAAAATAATATCAGGATTAGTGTCTTTGAAAAGTTCAAAGAATTCTTTGCCAATCAAATCAAGAATATTCATGTCGATTCGATGATTTAAGAAATTATCAATTTTTAAAATATCACCTGGAAGAATTGTTCCCTGTTCAGCGATAATGCGTTCCATTTCCTTCATAAAACACCTCTAAACATATGTAAATTATTATAGACTAATATGCGAATATTTTAATAATTAAAATTGTATTCTTTAGAAAAGATAGTATAGAATGACAAAGAAAGTGAGGTTTTTGTATGAAAAAATTAATGACTACTCTATTATGTCTTTTATTACTTGCATCTTGTGGTACTAAACAAGATGATATTCCTGAAACAAGTAGTGAAGGCACAAAACAGCTTAAAGTATTTGAAAAAGCAAGCGAAAGCGAAAGCGATATCTTTAAAATCGGAGAAGCTTTAACTAAAACAGATCCTGAATTATCTTTAGAAATGGCTGAAGTAGAACCAGGATGGTTAAGTGGTTTTAGTGAAGATGTAACAGGTTTTACTAAGGGTGTTGTTGTAGCACCAATTATTGGTTCTATTCCTTATATTGCTTATGTCTTTGAAAGTGAAGATCCAGAAGCTCTTTTGAAAGAACTTGATGAAAAACATAATATGCGTTGGAATATTTGCACTGAAGCTGATGAAAAAGTATCAGCTATTAAAGGCAATTTAGTCTTCTATATTATGTGTTCTAATGAAGAATAATGATGAAAGTAAATAAGAAGGTATTACAGTTAATAGCAGCAATTTTGATTTTAGTCTTCCATCTTTGGATTAATGTCACAAATCTAGAAATTGAAAATTATATCAGGCTAATATCATATGTTGGTGTGGATATCTTCTTCTTTGTATCAGCTTATGCGATAAGTCAAAGATATGATGATAGTTTTGATTATTCATCATTTATTAAGAATCGTTTTAAAAATATTTATCTTAAATATCTAATATTCTTATTAATAGCTTTAATTTATAAAAGATATCATTCTTTTATCTATAAATTATTAGGTATTGAAATCTTCATTAAGGGTGGTGGAGCCTTCTTATGGTTTTTGCCAGCTATTATGATGGTTTATATTATCTTCCCATTATTTCTTAAATGGCAAAATAGATATAAAACTTTAATTGCGCTTATCGTTTATTTCTTAGTAGCATTTTCAATTACTAATTATACAAGTTATGATGCCATCTTTATCTTGCTTAATCGAATACCAGTTATTTTATTAGCTTATGAATTAAGTCAAAAAGATATTAAAAATAATAAATTATTAGGATTTATAGTTTTAATAACAGGTCTACTCTTACTCTATTTCTTTGGTTATAAAAAGCGTTTAGATTATCCAATTCATGAATTATATTATCTTTGTGCTTTACCTTTGATTTATGGTTTAACAAGCTTAACAGAAGATATAAAATTACCTAGATATTTCGTACCTATTGCTAATGCAACGCTAGAAATCTATGCCGTTCAAATGATTTTTGGTTTTGATATATCTAAGAAAATATATCAATTGCTACAAATACCATTACTAAGTAATATCGTTACTTTAAGCTTAATTATTATTATTTCGATAATTATTAAATCAGCTTTTGATAAGATATTTAGTTTAAAGAAGAACTCTTAAAAAGAGTTCTTCTTTTTAAATCGTTAGCTTGACTGTATAGTTACTATACACTTTAAGATATGTTTGTGTATTTATAGGGGGTATTATGAAATCTTTCGAAACAAAGATGAGTTATCCTGAGTTCTTAAAGTATTTAATGCCGTCGGTTTTAACAATGGTTTTCTTATCATTTTATACAACCATTGATGGCTATTTTGTATCTAAGTATGCAGGAAGTGATGCGCTAGCTGGTATTAATATAGTTATTCCCATTACTTGCGTTATCTTTGGTACTTCAGTCATGTTGGCGACAGGGTCGGGAGCTATTATTGGTGAAAAGTTGGGTCAAAAGAAAGATGATGAAGCAAATGCGATCTTTACTTATATTGCGATTATTTTAATGATTCTTTCTATCTTTTTTACCATCTTTGGAATTATTTATTTAGAGCCAATTTGTATCTTTTTAGGTAGTAGTGAGCGTTTATTGCCACATGTCTTACCTTATGCCTTTGTTATCTTTTTAGGCAGTATCCCGATGTCTTTTAAGCTTTTCTTTGAATATTTAGTAAGAACCGATGGCAAATCTAGTATTGGCATGATTATGTCTTTAACAGGTTTAATTTTAAATTTTATCTTTGACTATTTCTTTGTAGCCGTCTTAGATTTAAAGACTTTAGGAGCTGGTATTGGCACAACTTTATCAATACTTGTAAGTATGCTTATTGGTTTAATCTATTTCTTAAAATTTAGTCATTTAAAATTCGTAAAGCCCATATTTGATAAAGATATTTTAATTCATTCATGTACTAATGGTAGTAGTGAGATGTTAACAGAGATGTCTACTGGCATTACTACTTTCTTATTCAATGTCATTATCATGAAATATTATGGTGAAGATGGTATAGCAGCTGTGACAATCATTATGTATATTTATTATTTCTTTATAGCTTTTTATATGGGCATCGCTGTTGCGACTGCACCGGTAGTAAGTTATAACCTTGGTGCAAGAAATTATGAAAAGATTAAAGAAACAACAGATTATAGTTTTATTACAATTATTGTTAGTTCGATTCTAATAACTGCTATTTCATTATTATTTGGTAAACAGATTATCCATTTATTCGTAGATGATGGTCGTGTGTTTAATCTTACATGGGATGCTTTAAAACTATTTAGTCTAGTATTTTTATTTATTGGCTATAATGTCTTCATTTCAGGATATTTTACAGCTTTGGGCAATGGTTTTCTTTCGGCCCTTGTTTCATTTCTTAGATCGCTAATTCTGGTTGTCATATTCTTAATTATTTTACCTAAAGTAATTGATGTATCAGGTATTTGGTTAACAATGCCACTCTCGGAAGCCGTCACCATCTTTATTGCATTTAATCTATATCGCAAGTATGGCAAAAACTATTTAAATGAGTAAAAGAAGAGCTTAGATGGTTCTTCTTTTCATTTCCTTTTCATTTTCGATTCATAAAAGATTCACTTTGAATTAATAAGATGAAAACAGGAGGTGAAATATGAAAAAGATTGTATTAGCTCTATGCACACTACTAGCTTTAAGTGCTTGTCAAAGTAATAAAGAAACAACTGATACAAATGATGATGAACACTATATTAATTTAAATGGTGATAGTGCCATTTTAGATGGCGAGATAATTAAAGAATCAGATTATACTTGGCATGTAGATCCTAGTGTCAGCCATGATGAAATAAAAGATGCGCCGGCTGAATATTATAGTGGCACTAAACTAGATGAAGATGTTTATATTGATCATGATTTAAAATATTATCCTGATTTAGGAATCGAAAACTATAAGCTTATTAATTATGATGGTGAAGAAGAATATGCTTATTACTACAATGATGGTATTAACGATGAATATATTTTTGCGACTTTACCTAAATTAAATGAAGATGTTTTAAAGACAATGGTTCATAGTGAAGAAGAAGCTTCAAATAATAAAGTCTTACATATTAATAAAGCAGGTACTTATATTTTAGAAGGTACTTGGAATGGCCAGATTAATATTGATATTAAAGATGACGAAAAAGTTAAATTAATCCTTAATGGTGTTGATATTAGTTGCACTGTTGCTCCAGCAATTTTATTTGAAAATGCATATGAATGTGCTCTTGAATATGGCGAAACATTTAATACTGATGATAGTGGTGTTACTGTTAGCTTAAATGAAGAAACAGTTAATAATATTACTGGTAATAATATTTATCGCATGTTGAAGAATGTTTATAAGAACGAAAATAGTAAAGTTCAAAAAAAGATACGTAAGTATGATGCTGCATTCTATAGTAAAGTCAGTATGAATATTGAAGGTAAAGGCATTTTAAATATCAATTCTAACTTTGAAGGATTAGATAGTGAAATGCATTTAACAATCAAAGACGGTAATATTACGATTAATAGTGTTGATGATGGTATTAATGTTAATGAAGATGATATATCAGTTGTATCCTTTTTAGGAGGTACTGTTAATATTAATCACATTATTGGATCTGAAGGCGATGGTGTTGATTCTAATGGTTATGTGATTATTGATGGTGGTAAATTGAATATCAATGGTATTGTTATGCCGGATAATGCAATTGATAGTGATCAAATCATCGATTATAGAAGTGGTAACATTACAATTGATGGCGAGACAATAACGCTCGATGCAGGGACATATAAAAATATCTCTTCTAATAAAGATAGAAGAGGAATGGACTTCGAAGATAAAAAACCTACTATGAATCAAGATTTTGATTTCAAAGCTTTTAAAGAAGCTATTAATGGATTAGATGATAACGCTACAATAGATGATATTATGGCCTTATTAGGTATGAATGGTTTTAAAGAAAAAGAAGGGCCATTTGAATTAGGTAAAAAGGCATAAAAATAGTGATAAAATCACCCTACCCTTTAATTATAACATTAAAAATTTTGCATTATAAGACTGCAAATTCTTGACTTTATAGTCTAATATAAAGGTGTAAAGAGAAGGAGAGCTTAAGATGAAGGAGATTCTAAAAGAAATTCGTTAACTCTCATCTGATTTTAGGGAATATGGTCAGATGAGATAAGTCTGATGGATATATAATATTCCTAAAAAGAGAGGTGCTTATTATGAAAAAGGTATTATTGTTACTTCGATATGCGCTTCATGGAAGCATGAAGCAAGAGTTGACCTTGAATCATGAATAGCCCTAGTAAGATTAATTTAAACCCATGAAATAGTTTGCTTAAGCAGGTCTTAATGACCTGCTTTTTTTCTTGACATCACGAATAAGTTAGAATAAACTAACAATGTGTTAGTAATAACTAACGATGGAGGTGTAATATGGCTAGCCTTTTAGATGCTACTGAGCAAAAAGAATATATTATTAAAGCTATTGAAACCGACGATAATGAAATGAAGAGTTTCTTATTTACCTTGGGTTGTTATAGCGGAGAGCCAATTACTGTTATCTCTAAAAGAAAAAGTGGCTTAATTGTAGCTATTAAAGATGCTAGATATAATCTAGACAATGAACTAGCCTCAGCCATTATTATCTAACTTAGCTAATCGAATGATTAGCTATTAAAAACACATTATGTTAGCTTAAACTAACAGAAAGGGGAAAAGATGCATATTGTCTTAGTGGGTAATCCAAATAGTGGTAAAACAACCATGTATAATGCTTTAACCGGTATGAATGAAAAAGTCGGTAACTGGGCTGGCGTTACGATTGATAAAAGAGAAGCTTATATTAAAAAAACATATACCAATGAGGATATTTTATTAACAGATCTTCCAGGCGCTTATTCTTTATCACCATATACATCAGAGGAATCAATTACTTCATCTTATGTCTTAAATGCTAATCCTGATGTCATTATTGCGATTGTTGATTCTGAAAACTTATCACGCTCTTTATTCTTTGTAACTCAATTATTAGAACTTAAGATTCCAATGGTTGTGGCATTAAATAAGAATGATATTTCTGTTGCTAAAGATACTAAAATTGATGATCTTAAGTTAGCTTCGATGTTAGGCTGTGAAGTTGTTAAAACAAGTGCTTTAGAGAAAAAGGGTTTAAAAGAACTTGTTGAAAAAGCGATTTCTTTAAAAGGCCATACACAAATTGTGAAATATCATGGTGAAGTAGTTGATACTAATGATGTTAAAGCAGTAGAAGAGGCCGATCGTAAACGTTTTGCCTATGTTGATAAAATTGTTAAAGAAATTGAAATTAAAAAAGTAAAAGCTCAAGAATTTAATTCCCAAGATAAGTTAGATAAAATCTTAACTCACCCTATCTTAGGTCTAATTATCTTTGCTTTTGTAATGTTTATGGTTTTCCATATCTCACAATCTGAAGGTCCTTTAGGTTTAGGAAAGATGCTTGAAGGAGTCCTTAGTGGTTTAATTGATAGTTTTAGTGAATATGTGTCTTCGCTTTTAGGTGATACTAATCCTTTATTAAAAGCTTTACTTGTAGATGGCATTATTGGTGGTGTTGGAGCTGTTCTTGGTTTCTTACCACTTGTAATGGTAATGTATTTCTTAATTGCTTTACTTGAAGATTGCGGTTATATGGCAAGAGCCACAGTAGTTTTAGATCCAATCTTTAAGCGTGTTGGTTTATCTGGCAAATCAGTTATTCCATTTGTGATTGGAACTGGTTGTGCAATTCCAGGCATTATGGCTTGCCGTACTATTAAAAATGATCGTGAAAGAAAAACAACTGCCATGCTTACACCATTTATGCCATGTGGTGCTAAATTACCAGTTATTTCTTTATTTGCAGGTGCATTCTTTGAAGATGCTAGCTGGGTAGGTACTATGATGTATTTTGTTGGTATCTTACTTATTCTTTTAGGAGCATTACTTGTTAAAGCTATTACAGGTTATAAATATAAAAAGTCATATTTTATTATTGAACTTCCAGAATATAAAGTACCTAGTCTTAAATTAGCTTTTAATTCAATGATTGAGCGTGGTAAAGCTTATATTGTTAAAGCAGGAACCATAATTCTTGTATGCAATACTTTAGTACAAATTATGCAAACTTTTACCTGGAACTTAACACCAACTGAAGTTGCTAGTGAATCAATTTTAGCTACGCTTGCAACCCCAGTGGCATATTTATTAATTCCAATTGTTGGAGTATGCTCATGGCAACTTGCAGCGGCTGCTGTAACAGGATTTATTGCTAAAGAAAATGTTGTTGGAACACTTGCAGTATGTTTTGTTGGCTTACATAATTTAATTGATGTTGAAGAACTTGAGCTTGTAGCGGGCAAAGGAAATGATGTTGCTAATGTTTTAGCGATTACAAAAGTTGCAGCCTTAGCTTATTTAATGTTTAATCTTTATACTCCACCATGTTTTGCAGCTCTTGGAGCTATGCGTGCTGAAATTGAAGATCGTAAGTGGTATTTCGGTGGTATTGCTTTACAGTTTGCAACCGGTTATAGTGTTGCCTTCTGGGTTTATCAAATTGGTACTTTAATTACTACTGGAAGTCTTGGTGCAATGTTTATTGAGGGCTTCATAGTTGAAATAGCAATTGTTATTACAATTACTACTTTGATTATCAAGAATAATCAAAAGGAATTAGCACATGAGTGACATTATTGTTACTTTAATTATTATTACGATTGTTTCATTTAGCAGTTTATATATTTTTAAAGAAAAGAAAAAGGGCGTTAAATGTATTGGTTGCCCTTTAAGTAAAACTTGTCATAAATGTAATACTAATAAAATAAAAAGAGCGTAAGCTCTTTTTATTTTGAATTACTTTGAGTTGGAATAAATCTTCTAATTTCTTCAGCCAATGAATGAATATTTCTAGTTTGGATCAATACCTTACCATGGCCACTAAATTTATTTACAAATCCTTCACCTGTTGTAAAACCAAAGTAACCAGAAGCTACCTCGATTTGATAATCAAGGTTTGAATCCCAAGCTACCACATGTTCATTATCGATAGTAATGGGTCTATTAGGACTTACTTCAAGTTCTAATAGGTCACCAAAAGCATTCACTAATACTTCACCTGTGCCACTTGTTTCCATTATAAATAAACCACCAGTTCCACCAAGCAAAGCCTTAGAGATATCCTGGGAAATAATATTGTAATCAACCGATTCATCACAAGCTAAGAAAGCACCAGTATTTAAACAATATTGTCTACTTCCTACTTCAAGTGCTTTGATTTTGCCGGGAATAGATGGTGCAATACCGATAATACCATCATCATTTAAGCCGATAGCTTCAGTAATAAAGATATTTTCGCCACTTACCATGCTTCTACCAATAGCACTAATAAATCCCGCAAAACCACTTCTTGAGGAATTCATCTTACCATTTAAAGTGACATTGGACATATAAGCCATAGCACCACTTTCGATTTTTACTTTTTCACCTTTGAACAATTCGATATTAACCAATGGGCAATCACTATCGCCAAGAATGTTATAACGCATAAAAGCCTCCTTATTTGCTTCCATTATGCACGATAAATAAGATATTTAAAATCGTGTATAATAAGGATATTGTGGTGAATTATGAAAAATGTTGGAATTGATATTGTTGAAGTAGCAAGAATTAAAAAGCTTTATAGTGATACATTTGTAAATTACTTATTATCTGATGAAGAAAAAGAAATTCTAAAAAGATATAGTGGTGAGAGAATATATCAATTTATTGCTGGGCGTTTTGCTGCAAAAGAGGCAATTATTAAAGCTTTAGCAGGAGAAGAAAAGTTAGAAAGAAAAGAAATATCAATTATTAACCTTGAAGATGGTTCGCCTTCTATTAAATTAAAAGATTATCAATTATTAATATCAATCTCACATGAATCAAACTATGCAGTTGCGATTGCTATATGTTTATAAGGGGCTAATATGAATATTCTTGAACAATTTGAAAAAGTAGTAAAAACACAAGCAGATAATATTGCTGTTTGTGATGAAAATGAACAATTAAGTTTTAATGAATTGAAAGATAAAGCACTATCTTTAGCTAGTTCACTTAGTTTTTGTGCTAATAAGAATCAAGCTATAGGTATTTTTATAGATCGCTCAATATATTCGATTGTTGCTATGATTGCTACTTTATATAGTGGCAATTATTATGTACCTTTAGATCCTAAAATGCCCACTCATAAATTAAAATCAATTGTCGAAGAAACAACAATGCCTGCTATTTTAGTTCATGATAATTGTTTAGATGATATTAATTATTCTGGTGAAGTTATTAATATAAGAACTGATTATAAAAATAAACTGAATTATGATTTAAGTAATTTTGATGATAATAATCCTTTATATATGGTTTATACTTCAGGCTCTACCGGTAAACCTAAAGGAGTTTTAAAAAGTCATAAAGCGATGTCTAGTTTTATGAATACATATGCCACTAAATATCATTTTGATGATAAGACAATTATCGGTAACCAATCGCCATTCTTCTTTGACGCTGCAGCTAAAGATTTATATATGATGATGTTAGTGGGAGCAAAAATGGTTATTATTCCCACTATTCTTTTCTCGATGCCTTATAAATTAATTGAATATTTAAATGATTATCAAGTTAATTTTATTTCTTGGGTACCATCAATGCTTTCAATGATTGTTCAATTAAATACCTTTGATGATATCACGCCTAAATATTTAAAAAGAGTATTCTTTGTAGGAGAATCTTTCCCAATTAAACATTTAAATAAATGGTTAACACAATTGCCGAGTATTGAATATGTCAATTTATTTGGCTCATCAGAAGTAGCTGGTGTTTTTGCAACCTATGAAGTTAAAAAGATTAAAGAAAACCAAAACTTCTTACCTATTGGTAAGGCTTTAGATAATTGCAAAGTTTTATTAGTAAATGATGATGGTATTGTTGATAAAGCTAATGAACTAGGCGAAATTGTTATATCAAGCGATGCTGTTGCACTATGTTATTACAAAGATGAAGCTAAAACTAAAGAGAAATTCATTGAAACCGATAAATATACTGGTAAAAAAGAGCGTTTCTTTATTACTGGTGATATTGCTTCATATGATGAAGATGGTAATATCGTCTTTGTAACGCGTAAAGATTTCCAGATTAAAAAGATGGGCTACCGTATTGAGCTTGGTGAAATTGAAGCAATTGCCAATAAATATGATCCAATGAAGATGTGCTGTGCTACTTATAATCAAGAGAAGAAAAAGATTAGCTTATTTTGTGAAGTGAGTGATCCTGAAATTACTAAAAATGACATTAAGAATTATCTTAAAGATAACTTACCTGATTATATGATGCCTGATAAATTTAAGATTCTTGATAAGCTGCCATTAAATGCTAATGGTAAGATTGATCGTGCTTATCTTAAGTCTTTAGCTTAGCTGGATTCTTTAATTTATTAATAAATAATGATAATATTGTAGCTAATTAGGAGATTCGCTACTTTTGTTATGGAATTTAATACACTCTTTTTTATTTTTTTATTTTTGCCTATTTTTATCTTCTTAATTTATATCATTAAGAATAATAATATTCGTAATTTAATTGTTTTATCATTTTCATTAGTTTTTTATATCTTTGGCGATTATAAACATTTTATTATTCTTATTTTAGAGATTGTTTTAGCATATATCTTTGCTAAATTATGTGAAAAGAAAAAGAATTATTACTTTTTATATCTTCTTTTAACGGTAGCCATTCTCTCTTACTATAAATATGGTAATTATCTTTTAATATCTTTAAACAGTTTTATTAAAGAGCCTAATTTAGATAAAATCATTATGCCTTTAGGTATCAGTTTCTATACTTTTACATCTATTAGTTATGTAAGTGATATCTATTATGAAAAATATCAAGCTGAAAATAATATTCTTAATCTTGCCACTTATATTTCTTTCTTTCCTGCTGTTATTTCAGGGCCATTAATTAAATATGATAATTTCAAAACCTTCTTAGAACATAAAGAAATCAATAGTGACAATATTGCTAATGGTTTAAGACGTTTTATTATTGGTTTAGCTAAGAAAGTATTAATTGCTAACCAATTAGCTTTAATTGCCTCAACTATTATTACTGATACTACTGAATATTCTTTCTTATTGTCTTGGTATGCTTTTATTGCTTATGGAATGCAAGAATATTACGACTTTAGTGGTTATAGTGATATGGCCATCTCAATTGGTCAAATGATGGGTTATACAATGCCTGAAAACTTTGATAATCCTTATTTTTCCCATTCTATTGCTGAATACTGGCGTCGATGGCATATGAGTTTAGGCACATGGTTTAATGATTATGTTTTTGTGTCAATCGCTTTCTCTAAAACACTTAGAAATATTAGCAAGAAATTCTCTAATAAGAAAACAGGTCGTACTTTTGTGAAAATTGTTTCTTTATTAGCTGTTTGGATGCTTACAGGTATTTGGCATGGTGCTGAACTTAATTATTTCTTATGGGGTTTACTCAATGGTTTGATTATTATCGCTGATGCATCTTTTGGAAATGGTTATAAAAAGATGCGCGAATTTTTCCATATCCATCCTAATTCCAAGCTTTTTAAAGCTTTCCAAATCTTAAGAACCGATTTAATTCTTTTTAGTATGAAATCTTTCTTCTTTAAATGTGCTAACTTAAACCAAGTAAAAAGTTTATTTAAAGGCTTAATTGGTTTAGGTAGTCCATTTAATTATAGTTATGTTGTTAATTTAGATGTTTTATATTTAATTATATATGTAGTACTAGGCTTCATCTTACTATTCCCAAGTATTAAAAAGAAGCTTTTATCAATATCTTTTAAAGCTGGTTATATATATGATTTAGCTTTATGTGGCATTCTCTTTATTTCGATTGCTTATATTGTTAGTGGATCTTATTCTGCTTTCTTATATTTCAGTTTCTAGAGAGGTCTATTATGAGAAATAAAATCTTTTCTTTAATTCTAGTTATTCTTTTATTAGCAGGATGTGGCATTATTTGCAAGAAACAAAACAAAGTATCTGTTGCTGAAAAAAGATTCTTAAAGAATAAAAATGATATTGAGATATCTAATCGTCTTAGTAAAACAACTGAAGAAGTTTTAAAAGACCAATTCTATTATCGTGATGATATTATTAATACTTATTACACTTTAAAAGTAATCGTTTCAAGAGCCTTTAACCCAGCTACTACTTATAGTACTATTCTTGGAGACATTAGTTTACGTTATTTAAGTGAAGAAGTATCAGAACTGGATGGTGGTTATCTTATTCCTGAAGTGCCAGAGTATAGCGAAGATGTAATTGATAGTGCGGCATCTCGTGGTTATAATGTCAGAGAATTTGCTCTTAAATATCCGAAAATCAAAACTTATGTCTACTATCCTACAAGAGTTGAAGAATTCTTAAATCCTAATCATTTAAGTGAAACATTAACTAGAGATGCCCATAAAGCACAACTTGTTGATATTAAGTCTGATTATTTAAAACTTAATAGTTTAAGTGATTATAAGAAATATTTCTTTAAGACGGAAGACCATTGGAATGCGTTTGGGGCATATCAAGGGTATCAAGATGTTATAAACATGATGTCTAATAATTTTAATTTAGATAAACCAAGAGAAATAGATGAGATAATTAACTACCCTTATAAATTTAAAGGTAATATCTCTACAAAGATTGGCTCATATGGTAGTTATGATAATATTATTGATTTAAAGCTTAATGGTATTGGTGATTTTGATTATTATCGCGATGAAGAGCTTTATGATTATTCTTTTGAAAAAGAAGCATATCAAAAGGAAGGCAATCTTTCTTTCTTATCAGATTATGAATTTTACTTTGGTGCTAATGCTTTCAATCGTGTCTTTGATTTTCATCAAGAAGATAAACCTAATTTATTAATCTTTGGCGATTCATATATCAATACTAATATGATGTGGATTGCTTCCCACTTTAATAAGACTTATATTCTTGATTTACGTAGTAAGCCTGAAGACTTTAGCTTAAAAGCTTATATTAAAGATAAAGATATTGATGCAGCACTTGTATTGATGTCTTATAATACAATGTATTTGAATGGATATATGTATATTCCTTTAGACTGATATAATGATATAAGAGGTTAATTTTATGAGAGAAAAAGTATTAGCTATTTTAGATGATATTGATGAAGATATTAGAGATTATGATGGTGATAGTTTATTTGATGCTGGATTAATTGATTCACTAGTTGTTATTGATTTAGTTGCAGAATTAAATGATGAATTAAATATCAACATTACTGCTAAACATATCATTGAAGAAAACTTTAAAACCGTTGATAATATTGTTGCTTTAGTTGAAAGTTTAATGAATTAATAAGAATCGGTTAAAACCGATTCTTTTATCTTAAAGAGCTAAGAAGTAGGAGAAAACAATGCAATATTTTATTTTACCTTTTGTATTACTTATTTATTTTGAATTACTTGGTAGATATATTTATTACAAATTAAATAAAGAAGCAAGTGACTTCTCTTTTTTACTTGGTTTTGTCTTTACAATGGCCCTTTTGTATATTACATCATGGCCAATAACAGCCTTTAATGGTAATTTCTATTACTTAACAGCTCTGTATTTAGTTTTTTTCTTAATTAGCTTAGTATTAATTATTAAAGATATTAAACATCTGTCTTTTAAAATTAATTATCAATTATGGCTTATATTCTTCTTATTATTAGTCATAGAAATCTATATTTCATATCATCGTACACTTGGAGATCCTCATGGCTTTGATACTTTATATTACATTAATACCATAGCTTTTAATATTGGTAATAAAGAACTTAATTCATTACATCCTCATTTTGGTACCTATCCTAATACTGATGTTCAATGGATTACTTATGTTTTCCAATCATATTATTATTTCATAGCTGTCTTTATCTATGCGGTAAGAACTTTATTAAGTTTTATTGGAATGTCTTTTGAAACTGTTCCAGCAATTGTTTGGATTTTCGAGATCTTTCAAGAAATGTTTTATATTGCAACAACCCTTGTTTGTATCAAGGAAATTAAAAGTAATAATAAAATATTAAATTTAGCTTATCTTGTCTTATTAGTATTATTCTTAGGCAATCTTTATTACAACAATGTCTATGGCTTTATTGGTAATAACTATCGTATGGCTATTCATGCCTTATCAACCATCTATCTATTTAGATATTTCAAAAGTCATGACAAGAGCGATTTAATGCTTTCTTTTGTGATGATGGAGGGCATGTGTGCTTTAGCATCAACGGGCACCTTCGCCTTGATTTTCATGTTGTATGGACTATTCTTTGCGCTATGTGAAAAAGAAAAGAATTTGCTTAAGTATTATGTTCTTTTCTGTTACGTTCCAACATTAAATATCTTAGTTACTAAGTTAGGACAGAAATGGTATCTTTCCATAGGACTATTTGTTATATTCGCTCTTATTTATTGCTTAAATGACTTTATTCTTAATATCTTTAAGAATAAAAAAGTAAGAATTAGTTTTATTGTATTATGTTTTATTTTGATGGCAGGATTATCATTTTATTTAACTCATAATATCTTTGATTTCTATGCTTTCTTTAATAACTATAGTGAAATAGCAGATATGACATGGGATTATTTCATGTTTAATGATTACCGTCATTACATCTTTAATCTCATTTGTTTAGTGCCACTTTTCTATTATTTATTTAAGAATAAGAATCACCCTTTCGCTATTATGTCATGGGTACTAATTATTGCAATTTATAATCCTTTTGTATGTACTTTTATGAATAAAGTTAACTGGGTATATTATCGTACTTATGATATTATCATTAACCATTTCACTATTATGTATCTCTATAATTGGATGGTAGAAGATTCAATAAAGAGCGAAAAGATTAAGAAAGTCTCGGCTTTGGTTTTACTTTTGGCTTCTATTTCTTTAGCTATTATTCAAATACCCAAGTATTACCATGAAACCTTTGTTCCAGATGAAGACTATAATCCAATTCATAAGATTGAGAATAGCGAATTAGAACTAATTAGAAATGTTGAAATGATGATTAAGGATTATGATATAAAGAATCCTAAGATTATTAACCAAACTTTCTTTATGCCTGCCTATATTGAAAATAGTACTTATCTCATTGGCAAAGAAAAAAGATATAACTATAACCAATATGATGAAATTAGCTATCAATTATATCTAATCTTCTTCCCTCATGATTATGCTTATGATAATTTTTATCCTCAGGGTGAAGTAGCTGATTATGAAAAGGTTAAATATTATCTTGGCAATTGCGATTATGATATTTTAATTATTGATTCTAATACTTTCTTTTATGATAAAGATGGTAATTATCAACAATTATCAGCCTATGTAGAGCAACAAGGTTTCTCTAAAACAAGTTATAGTACAGCTTATTATGATGTTTACTATTTAAAATAACCGGTATCAATAGCTGGGTGTACGTAAGACAGTATTGCGCTAAGATTGACGAAGCGGCACGAAACCGCATGGAGCTGATCGTGCGGTCACTGGCAGAGCAA